>CAZLEC010000224.1:0-6955 GCA_964558245.1 uncultured Burkholderiales bacterium
CGTCGCGTACGTCGAGAACTTGAAGCCCTTCGTGTAGTCGAACTTCTCGACCGCATGGATCAGGCCGAGGTTGCCCTCCTGGATCAGATCGAGCAACGCCATGCCGCGGCCGACGTAACGCTTCGCGATCGAGACGACGAGCCGGAGGTTGGCTTCGGTCAGCTGACGCCTCGCCAGCTCACCGTCGCGCTGCACGGCTTGGAGGCCGGCGCGCCGGCTGTCGGCGAGCGGCTCGAGCGAGCCCTCTTCTTCGAGGGTCTGCGTCGCCAGCAAACCGGCTTCGATTCGCTTCGCGAGCGTGACTTCCTGGTCGGCGGTGAGGAGCGGGACCTTGCCGATCTCCTTGAGGTACATGCGCACCGGATCGAAGCTGCCGCCGCTCTCGCTGTGCGTGACCCGCGCCGCGGACCGAACCGATGCCAACTCGGCGTCGGCGTTCTCGTTGTCGCTGTCGGCCCGAGCGCCCGAGCCCGAACGCGCGGCGCCGCTCGGCCGGTGTTCGGTGACGCGCCGGCGCGCGGGTTGCGGCGCCGCCGTTTGGGGCGCGCCGCTTCCGGTGCGGCGCTCGTCTTCGAGCTGCAACTCCTCGGCGATCTCGTCGAGCACTTTGATGCCGCGCGACTCGAACATCTCCCACAATTCGCGGAGCTCGTTCGTGTCGGGCTCGAGATCGGGGAACGCGGCGAAGATCTCGCCCGTGGTGATGAAACCGCGCTCGCGCACTTGATCGAGCACACCCACTGCCGCGCCACTCGGTTCGGTGGGCGCGGGCGCCTTCACCTCTTCGGGCTCAGCCGTCTCGGTCATTGTTCCCACGTGCCTCGTGCCGCTCCGCCAACTCGGTGGTCCACGTTACCAATTGCTCCGCCGAACGCTCGGCGGCTTCCCAATGCTCGTCGGCTCTTGCGTTCGCGAGCGCGTCGAGCAGCGTTTTGACCTCGGATACCCGGGGATCGTTGTCCTTGAGCATCGACGCCTGTAACCGTCTACTTGACGCTTCAACCAGGTTCACGACCACGCGTATGACACGCTCGTCAGGTGCCACGCCCTCGTCGGGCTCCTCCACTGCGAGTCGCTGCAGGAGCGCCGCGACCTCGGGTGACGCCTTCTCCAGGCATTCGTGCCAGGGCCAACTGGTGAGGGCCTCGAACGCGTCACGTGCGATGGGGTCGGCGAAGAGGTTGGCGTGCAGCCGACCGCTCATGAGCTCGGGCGCCTGCACTGCCCAACGCAGGGCGTCGAGCTCGCGCCGGTCGACCACCGACGCGGCCGGCGGCCGGGACCGCCGAGCGGGCTCGGTGTGCGGTCTCGACAGCGCGCTGGTGACGGTCGCCCGCAGGCGGTCGGGCGCGATGTCGAGCCGATCCGCGAGCCGCATAACGTATTGGTCGCGCACGAGGTCATTCGGATGCTCGACGATCATCGCGGCCGCGCGTTCGCCGGCGCTCGCGCGCCCCTCGAAGGTCGTCAGGTCGGACGCGGCAAGCATCCGCTCGATCCGGAACTCGAGGAATGGCGTCGCGCCCTTCACCGCGCTCACCAACGCCTCCGGATCGCTGCGCCACACATCGGCCGGATCACGTCCGGCCTCGAGGTCGGCGACTTGGAACTGCACCTCGTACCGCTGTTCCCATTGATAGCAACGTTCGGCCGCGGCTTGCCCCGCGTTGTCGGCGTCGTACGCGAGCACCACTTTGCGCGCAAGATTCTTCAGCGTGAGGAAGTGATCGTCGGCGAGGGCGGTGCCGCACGTCGCGACCGCATTGGGGACTCCCGCCAGCGCGAAGGCCATCACGTCGGTGTAGCCCTCGCAGATCACGACTTCGCCCCGCGCGACGATCTCGCCTTTCGCCCAGTGCAGGCCGTACAGCAATCGAGACTTCTGGTAGAGCGTCGTCTCCGCGGTGTTCTTGTACTTCGGGCCCTGCGCGTCGAGCGTACGGCCGCCGAACCCCACCGGAGCGCCACGCGCGTCCCAGATCGGGAACATGAGGCGACTGCGGAAGGAGTCCTGGAGCCGGTTCGCCTTGTTCACGAACGCGAGGCCGGCGTCGACGATGTCGTCGCGAGAGAACTTCGCCTTCTGGAGGTGGGAGCTCGCGGCGTCGAAGCCGTCGGGCGACCAACCCAACGAGAAGCGCCGCGCGACGTCACCGTCGAACCCTCGGCTGCGGAGGTAACGCCGCGCGGTGCCCGCGCTTTCCGAGTCGAGCAGCAAGCGATGGTAGAAGTTGATCGCCTCTCCCACCGCGTCCTGTAGTCGCTGCTTGCGCTGGCGATCCTTGGAGAACGACGCATCGTCGTAGCGGAGCGTGATGCCGGCGCGCCCGGCGAGCCGCTCCACCGCCTCGACGAAGTCGAGATGCTCCAGCTCCCGGACGAACGTGATCGCGTCGCCACTCTTCTGGCAGCCGAAGCAATTGCCCGTGAGGATGTTGTCCTCGAGGACAAATGCGTGCGTCTCGGCAACCTCCGCGCAGAAGACCTCTTCTACGCGATCGGTCGCCTCGACGGATCGCACGACCCAGCCCCGCCGATGAAAGGCCTGCTGCGCCTCGGAGAACCGACGGCGGTGTTCGGAGATCAAGAAGAACTCTTCGACGAGATCGGCGCCGATGAGGTGGACGCGGTGCAGATCACTCGCACGCCCGTCTATTCCGAGCCGATGCTGCGCCGTGATGCCATAGGTTCCGACCCCGAGCCTCGTGCACACATCGCGCACGAATTCGAGATCGGAGCGATCGGCCGAATTCAGGATGACGGTTCCGTCGGCCGCGACACAGCCATCGGCTGCGAAATAGCCCGCGAGCCATCCGGCCAGATACTGCGGAGACTCGCCGAGCGAAGGCCGGTCCTTGAAGAACCGTGGAAGGTCCACGACCTTCACGTACGAGTTGCGGCCACCGTCTCGCGAGTCGTAACCGCACTGGTACGAGCGACTCAGCGGGAACCACTTCAAGAGCTGGGCATCCTTCTCGCCGTGCAGATCGACGCAGGCGCTCCTCCCGAAGAGACTCCCGTCGCCGTATGTGATGCCGTGCGCGATGCCGAATGGCGAAAGTTCGGCGATCCGGCGCAGGCGGGTCTGCGGATACGCCCACCAAAGCGTGTCTCCGGCGCGCAGGCCGGCAGTTGTGCGCTCAGTTCGAGTCCGACCGCCGGATCCGGTGCGCACGAACCAGCGGTGCTCGGGCGTGGCGTACAGCGTCTTCTTCTGGCGGTTCCTCGTGAGCTCGATCCTCATCAACGGCTGGACACCGAACGACGAGAACGGCGCGTCGACCCAGCGCGAACCAGTCGTGAGAATTCGGTGTACTCCGCCCGCGAGCTCGCGGATCTCGCGTACGCCCTCTGCGGTGAGCACCCGCGTCTCGCCGGCGAGGCAGTAGAACACCTGCTTCTCGGGGCTGATCGTGAACGACGGCGACTTCTCGGTGTGGAACGGGCACAGGCCGTGCACGCTGCGACCGACCCGCTTGAGCGCGAGGTGCTCGCCCGCGAGCGCGACGAGATCGGTCGCCTCCCGGACCCGTTGTACGTCCTCGTCGAGGATGCCCATCGCGCGGCAGGTTACGGCGCGGCCGGGGCCGCCGCCCGACGGTTCACACGCCCCGCGGCAGGTGCTCGGAGCGCCAGCCCAGCAACTCGACACCGAGGCCGAGCGCGTACCGATCGGTCATGCCGCTGACGTAGCGCACGGCGACCGCGGCGGTCTCGGGTGTGCCGGGAACGAGGCCGGCGTGCATGTCGGTGGCGTCGGCAGGCATCCGTGTGGGCGCGTCGACGAAGAAGTCGACGAGCCCGCGCAGGAGCCCCACGACTTTCTCGGCCTGTTGACGCGCCGCGGGCCGCAGATAGATCCGATCGAAGTTGAACGCGCGGAACGCGGCGAGCGCGCTCGCGGCCGGCTCGGCCATTCCCACGTGGCCGGTGCGGTCGATCGCGTCGAAGACGGCCAGGGTGAACGCGCCGATCTGGTGTGACTGGCTGCGCCCCACCACGTCGGCGATCTCGTCGGGGAGCTCGTCGGGGCCGAGAATGCCGGCCCGCACGGCATCGGTGAAGTCGTGACTGACGTACGCGATCCGATCGGCCCACGCCACCACTTCGCCTTCGACCGTGAACGGGGCGGGACGGCGCCACGAGTGGTTGCGGACACCGTCGAGCGTCTCGACACACAGATTGAGCGGCGCGAGCGTGACGTCGGCGCCGTACACGGCGTGGTCGTACCCGCCCGGAACGTACGGCGAGAAGGCCTCCTCCGACGCGTGGCCGGCGGGCCCGTGGCCGCAGTCGTGCGCGAGCGCGATCGCCTCCGTGAGCGCGACGTTGAGACCGATCGCGCGCGCGATGCCGGTGGCCACCTGCGCGACCTCGACGGCGTGGGTGAGGCGGGTGCGGAGATGATCGTCTTCCGGGGCGACGAACACCTGGCACTTGCCTGCGAGCCGGCGCCACGGCCGCGAGTGCTTGATGCGGTCGAGATCCCGCTCGAAGCAGAGCCGGTAGCGATCGGGCTCCTCGGCGCGGGCGCGGGTTCCCGCGCCGAGCGCGCGCGTCGCTCCCGGGGCCAGGCTCAGATCGAGGGCGTGCTCGCGCTCTTCGCGGCGCAACACCCCGCGGCCCACGTACGCAGCGGCGTCGGAGTGCGCGTTCTGCACCTGAATTTCGTCCACTTGCTTCACGATTCGATGGTACCGGGAGGGTGAGACAGCTCCCGCCCACGCCGGTCGGGCCCGTCTTCCTACTTCTGTTGACGATTCGGGTCGTCACACGCCCCGAATCCAATACTGGTGAGGATCCTCGTGTTACGGGCGGTACGACGACGGGATCGCGTAGGTCACCGACGCACGCGCGCAGGGCATGTCCTCGCCGTCGGAGTACATCAGCACGTCGCCGACCGCGAGGCGCTTCCCGACCTTGTGCAGCGTGGTGTACGCGATCACGTCGACCGGCGCCGGCTTGCGCAGGAAGTCGATGTCGAGGTGCGACGTGACCGACAGCGGCTCACGTCCGATCATCGCGAGGAGCGCGACCCAAAGACCCGTGTCGGCCAACGCCATCAACGACGGGCCGCTGATCGTGCCGCCCGGTCGCAGTCGCCACGGCTGGAACGGCATACGGATCCGAGCGCGCATCGGCTGCACGTCCTCGATGGTGAAGTGTTCGATCGACCCCGGGAAGACCTCCTCGAGGAACTCGACGATCTCCGCGGCCGACAGCTTCTGTTCGATCAAGCGGTCGATCCCGCCGTTCCGAGCGCGGCGTGCGCCGCCGCGAGCCGGGCGATCGGGACGCGGAACGGTGAGCACGACACGTAGTCGAGACCGACCTCGTGACAGAACGCGACGGAGTCGGGGTCACCGCCGTGCTCCCCGCAGATGCCAAGCTTGATGTCGGCGCGCGTCGCGCGCCCGCGCTCGCATCCCATGCGCACCAACTGACCGACACCGTCGACGTCGAGCTTGTCGAACGGGTTCGCGGTGAGCAGCTTCAACTCGAGGTACTGGGCCATGAATCGGCCCTCGACGTCGTCGCGGCTGAAACCGAACGTCATCTGGGTGAGGTCGTTGGTGCCGAACGAGAAGAACTCGGCCACGTTCGCGATCCGATCGGCCACGAGCGCGGCCCGCGGCGTCTCGATCATCGTCCCGACCGTGTAGTGCAGGTCGACCTTGGCCGCAGCCAGCACGGCGTCGGCCTCTTCGCGCACCCATTGCTCGAGCAGCGCGAGCTCCGGCTCGCTCACGATCAACGGGATCATGATCTCCACGACGGGATCTCCGCCCCGCTGACGGCGGGTGACCGCCGCCTGCATCAACGCGCGCACCTGCATCCGGTAGAGACCGGGCTTGAGGATGCCGAGACGGCACCCACGGGTGCCGAGCATCGGGTTGGCTTCGCGCCAGAACTCCGATGCCTTCAACAACTTCGTCTCGGCTTCGCTCAAACCCTCCTTGGCCTGCTTGACGATCAGCTCCTCGTGATCGGGCAGGAACTCGTGCAACGGCGGGTCGAGCAAACGCACGGTGACCGGCAGGCCGTCCATCGCCTCGAGGATCCCCTCGAAGTCGGACTCCTGTTGCGCGCGCAGTTGCTCGAGCGCGGCATCTTCGTCGGCGTCGTTGTCGGCCAGGATCATGCGCTGCACGATCGGCAGCCGGTCGCCGAGGAACATGTGCTCGGTGCGGCACAGGCCGATGCCCTCGGCGCCGAACTCACGGGCCCGCTTCGCATCTTCGGGCAGATCGGCGTTGGTGCGCACCCGCAGCCGCCGGTGCCGATCGGCCCAGCCGAGAATCGTCCCGAAATGGCCGGTGGGCTCGGGCGTGATCACCGGGACCTCACCGACGACGATCTCCCCCGACGTGCCGGAGATCGAGATCACCTCGCCCTCGCGCACCGTGACGCCGCCGGCGGTGAACTCCTTGTGCACCATGTCGATCACGACCGCCTCGGCACCGCAGATCGCGGGCTTGCCCATGCCGCGCGCCACGACCGCCGCGTGCGACACCAGGCCGCCGCGAGAAGTGAGGATTCCCTCCGCGGCGATCATCCCGTGCAGGTCGTCGGGCGAGGTCTCGGGCCGAACCAGGATGACGTGCTCGCCGGCCTCGTGGTGCGCCTCGGCTTCGTCGGCCGTGAAGTACACCTTGCCGACCGCGGCGCCGGGCGACGCGTTGAGCCCCTTGGCGAGCACATGGAACTCGGCCTTGGGGTCGAACTGCGGGTGCAACAGCTGGTCGAGCTGGGCAGGCTGTACGCGCAGCACCGCGTCGCGCTCGTCGATCAGGCCCTCGTCGACCATCTCCACGGCCATGCGCAACGCCGCCGCGGCAGTGCGCTTCCCGACGCGCGTCTGCAGCATGAAGAGACGACCCTGCTCGATCGTGAACTCGATGTCGCACATGTCGCGGTAGTGGTTCTCGAGCAGCTTCATCACGCCGAGCAGCTC
>CAZLEC010000225.1:0-6940 GCA_964558245.1 uncultured Burkholderiales bacterium
CCCGACGGTCAGCCGGTGCCGGTCGCCGAGCTCGCGGTCGACGTCGTATTGGATCGGATAGCTCGGCATCGGGCTCCCACCGGTTGTCGTGTCGGTTCGTTGATCTTGCGCGGGGACCCGGCCATCGCAATAGGGCCGAACGTCACCCGGGTGGCGGCCGGGGTTCCTGCGATCAACGGCCCGGGGTATGGGGCCTTTCGCCCCTTCCGCGGGCCCCGCCCGAGGAGCAGTCTCGGAGCCGGATCAGCCGCGCTCCGAGTCGGTGAGCACTCATGAAGAAGACGATCGTCATTGTCGTGTCGTCGCTCAAGCGCTGACTGCGTCGGCTGACACCTGACGGAACGCGTCATCCGGGCGCGCAGGGTGCGCCGAGCGCGTCGTCGTCGCCGATCCAGGTCCCGCCCGGCTCGGTTGGGGAGAAGTCGCCGCTGAGGTCCTGGGTGTAGGCAACCGGCGCGGGCTTGCCGTCGACGAGCTCGGTGAGCGCGCCGAGGAATCGGTCGACGTCGGCGACCGAGGTCGAAAGGCCGGCGCTCGCGCGCACCGCGCCGGGTATCGCGCGCCGGTCGCCGCGTTGCACGGCGTGGCGGTACTCGGCGATCTCGGCGGTGCTCAGGCGGAGCAGCCGCAAGAGGTACGGATGCGCGCAGAAGCAGCCGTGCCGCACGCCGATGCCGTACTCCGCGCTGAGCCGCGCCGCGACGAGCGCGTGGTGCATGCCTTCGACGTTGAACGTGGCGAGCGGCAGGGTCAGGTCACCCGGGCCGGGACCCAGGAGGTGTACGCCGGGCAGGGCGGCGAGTCCCGACCGCAGCCGGTGCGAGAGCTCGGCGTCGTGGGCCACGATCGGGTCCCACCCGATGGCGGTCAGTTCGTCGATCGCGGCGTGCAGGGCCACGGCGCCGACGACGTTGGGCGAACCGGCCTCCTCGCGCTCCGGGGGATCGGTCCACATGACCTCGTCGAGGTCGACGAGGTCGACGGCGCCGCCTCCGGCGAGGAACGGGTCGCCTTCCGCGAACGCCCGCCGCGGGCCGATGAGCGCGCCGGCGCCGAACGGCGCGTACATCTTGTGCCCGCTCCACGCGACGAAGTCGACGGTCGTCGGCAACGCCCGGTGCGGCGCGAGTTGGGCGGCATCGAGGAACACGGGCACGCCGCGTTGGTGTGCCGCGTTCGCGATGGCGTCGATCGGCGGCATCCAACCCGTCACGTTCGACGCGCCGGTGAGCGCGAGCAGCTTGGGGGTCGGCGCCGTGTCGAGCGCGGTGACCACGTCGGAGAGATCGAATGTGCCGTCAGAGGCGCACTCGACGAAACGAGTCCGGCCGAGCCGCGTCCACGGCAGCAGATTGGCGTGGTGCTCGACCACGGTGGTGAGCACGACGTCGTCGGGTTCGAGGCGCAAACGGTACGCGAGGTGGTTGATCGCCTCGGTCGTGTTCCGGCAGATGATCGCGATGTCGTCGGTGTCCCGGTCACGCGCGGCGAACCGGAGCATGGCCGCTCGCGCCTGCTCGTAGTCGTTCGTGGCTCGACGCGATTTGTATCCCGCGCCGCGGTGCACGCTCGAGTACCACGGAAGGAAGTCGTGCACCCGGGCGGCAACGGCCGGGAGCGCGCTCGTGGACGCGGCGGCGTCGAGGTTGAGGTACCGGCGGTGGTCGCCGTCGAGGCACGGCACTTCCAGCTCGTCACCGACGAGCGCCACCGGGAGTGCTGTGGTCGGTTCGTTCACTTCGCGGCTCCCGATTCGGTGGCTTCCGGCACGATGATGACCGGCCAGTCGGTGAACTCGAGGACGTGTTCGACCTCGCTCCCGACGAGCGCCCGTCCCGGGCCTCGGCGGCCGGTGCGGCCCATCACGATGAAGTCGGGCCGCAGTCGATCGGCGACCGCCAGGATCCGTTCGAACGGCTCGCCGCCTTCGGTCGAGCTCTCGATCGCGACGCCGGCCGTCTCCGCCATCGCGCGGACACGCGCGAGCAGCGCCACCCCGGTACCGGCGAGCTCCTCGCGCGACCCGTGGCCGTCGATGGCCTCGTCGACGAGCGCGGCGAGTCCGGAGTCCTCGACGACGAACAGCGCGTGCACGGTGGCGCAGCCGTCGTGAGCCAGACCGAGCGCGACGTGTGTGGCGGCGATCGAAGCCGGCGACCCGTCGACACACAACAGCAGCAGGTTCACGGCCGCATCTCCTCTCTTCGTGACCACCGCGCGTGCACGACATCGTCGCGCTCGCGCTCTTCGAGCTCGACGTCGAGATCGTGCAGGGCGGCGCGCAACGCGGGCGTCCAGTGCCGTTCGAGCATCCGGAGGCGCCGACGCGTGGCGGCGAGCTCGCGCTCGACCTCGCCGACGGCCCGGAGCGTTGCCGCGTGCTCGACGGCGCAGACGAGCGCTCGCCGGTGCGCGCGCGTTGCCTCGGTCATCGCCGACGTGCCGGCGAGCTCGAGCGACGGGTCGGCATCGGGGAGGGAACACCTTGCCTCGGCCGGGTAGAACGCACCCATGGAGTTCCGCCATACGAGCTCGGCGGCCGCCTCGCCGTCGCGGCGCTGCAAGCCGACGACTCGCCGCCCGCGGAGCGCGGCCGCGCGTGCCATCCACGTTTGCGCATCGCGGCAGGCATCTTCCCATTGCGTGCGCGTCCGGTCGTGCAGCACCACCAGCCGGCGCTGCTCGCGGAGGAGGACGCGTTCCTTCTGCACCAGCAGATCCGCGGCTCGGCGCGCGAGGTCGAGTCGGTCGGAGAGCCACAGGCGACCGCCGCGGCCGGCTGGGTGGCGCACGCGCACGGCGTCTCCCGTCAGCTCGGGTCGGCGGCCGGGCGCGCGGGCGGACGGTACGACGCGTCGAGCAGCTCCGCCGGGATCATGGTGAGCTCACGGCGAGGGAGCACCGAAAGGACGCGCCAAGCCCGCGCGAATGCGTCGTCGAGACTCAACGACTCGTCGGCCCGTTGGGTGACGAGGTCGTGCTCGAACGTGTCGAGGAAGGTGAGGAAGCGGCGATCGGTTGTGGTCAACGCGTCCGGACCGACGAGCTCGGCGAGGTCGCGTACTGCGCGTGCCTGCGCGACGGTGGCGTCGAGCTGCGCAGCAACCTCGAGGTGATCGGGGCGGGTGCGGCCCGGCCCGGCGCCCCGGCGCATCATGCGCGACAGCGACGAGAGGGGATCGATCGGCGGGTAGACGCCGCGCGCGGAGATCTCCGGGTCGAGGACGATCTGGCCCTCCGTGATGTAACCGGTGAGGTCGGGCACCGGATGGGTGATGTCGCCCGCGGGCATGGTCAGGACCGGGATCTGCGTGATCGATCCGGCGCGGTCGCGGAGCCGCCCGCAGCGCTCGTAGATGGATGCGAGGTCGCTGTAGAGGTAGCCCGGATACCCGCGGCGCGCCGGAA
This sequence comes from uncultured Burkholderiales bacterium, assembly GCA_964558245.1. Lineage (GTDB taxonomy): Bacteria > Actinomycetota > Acidimicrobiia > IMCC26256 > PALSA-610 > JBBQER01. The sequence continues at coordinate 3,409 of CAZLEC010000225.1, forward strand.
CCTCGCCGCGCGCCGAGGCGACCTCACGGAGCGCTTCGCAGTAGCTCGTCATGTCGGCCATGACGACGAGCACGTGATATCCGCAATCGAACGCCAGGTACTCGGCGACCGTGAGCGCGATGCGCGGGGTGAGCAGCCGTTCGACGATCGGGTCGTCGGCGAGATTCACGAAGAGTGCGAGATCGCCGGTCGCGGCGCGCGCCTCGAGGGCGTCGCGCACCATCGCCGCGTCGGCGTTGGTGACGCCCATCGCCGCGAAGATCACCCGGAACGGCTCCCCGGCGACGCCGGCCTGCGCCGCGATCTGTGCCGCCAACTCCAGGTGCGGCAGCCCGCCCACCGAGAACACGGGGAGCTTCTGCCCGCGAACAAGGGTCGTCATCACGTCGATCGCGGCGACGCCGGTGAAGACGGGGTCGGCCGGCGTGAGCCGGGCGGTCGGGTTCAACGGGAACCCCGAGGTCTCGCGCTCGGGCCCGGAGAGCACGGGTGGCCCGCCGTCGATCGGCTCGCCGCGGCCGTTCCACGCGCGTCCGAGCCAGGCCTCGCTCACCCGGATGCCGACCGGCTTGCCGGTGAACGCCACGGTCGTGTCGGTCGGGCTGATGCCCGACGTGCCTTCGTAGACCTGCACGACCGCGTCGTCGTCGCTCACGTCGAGCACGAAGCCGTGGCGCTCCTCGCCGGTGCCGAGCCGCACGATTGCGCCCTCGTCCCATCCGACGTCGAGGGTGCCGCGCGTCATGATCAGCGGTCCCTTGAGCGCGCCGATGCCGGTGTGCTCGATCGGTGCGTCTCTCATCGCAGGCCCTCCAGCCGGTGACGCGCGGCGGCGCCGGCGGTGCGGACGGCGTCGGCATCGTCGCCGGCCGTGGTGTCGCGCACTCGTATCACGTCGCTGAAGTCTTGTTCCTCGATGGTCGCGGCCGAGACGCCTCGCCCGAGCAACTCGTGCAAGCAGTCGTAGAGGTCGAGGGCCATCTCGAGGAGGGCGTTCTGTTTCTCGGGTCCGCAGAATCCGTCGTTCGCGCTGAGCGCGCTCTGTTGGAGCACGCCTTCGCGCAAGAGGCGCGCGCCGAGCAGCACGATTCGTTCGCGGTCGGGGAGGGCGCTCGATCCGACCAGCTCGGCGAGTGACTGGAGCCGATCGGCCTCGGCAAGGAGCGACAGCGCGCGGGCTCGGGATGCCGGCCACGTGTCCTCGCCCCGCTCGACGCGCCAGCGGGCGAGGAGGTCGGCGTCACGGGAGAACGAGCCGTGCCAGCTCACCGCCGGATAGTGGCGTGCGTACGCGAGGTCGCGGTCGAGCGTCCAGAAGCACCGAACGAAGCGCTGGGTGTGCGCGGTGACGGGCTCGGTGAAGTCGCCGCCCGGCGGCGACACCGAAGCGATCACGGTGACGGATCCTTCTTCGCCGCCCTGCGTCTCCACACGCCCGGCGCGTTCGTAGAACGCGGCGAGGGCCGATGCGAGCCCCGCCGGGTAGCCTTCCTCGGCCGGGAGCTCACCGGTACGCGACGAGAACTCGCGCATCGCTTCGGCCCATCTCGACGTCGAGTCGGCGATCACCACCGCGTCGAGGCCCATGTCGCGGAAGTACTCGGCAACCGTCATGCCCGTGTAGATGCTCGCCTCGCGGGCCATGACCGGCATGTTCGACGTGTTCGCGATGAGCACGGTCCGCTCGGACAGCGGCCGGCCGGTGCGCGGGTCGTCGAGGCGAGCGAGATCGTCGAGCACGTCGGCCATCTCGTTTCCGCGTTCACCGCAGCCGACGTAGACGATGACGTCGGCGTCGCACCATTTCGCGACCTGTTGCAACAGCATCGTCTTGCCCGTGCCGAAGCCACCCGGCACGGCCGCGGTGCTCCCGAGCGCGACGGGGTACAACAGGTCGAGGACCCGCTGACCGGTGATGAGCGGCAGCGTGTTCGAGAGGCGCCGGCGCGACGGACGCGCCCGGCGCACCGGCCACGACTGCGCGAGCTGCACGTCGTTCCCGCCCACCACCGCGACGCGGTCGTCGACCGTGTAGCTGCCGTCGGGCGCGATCCAGTCGACGCGGCCGTTGCATCCCGGAGGCGCGAGCACCCGGTGCTCGAACGCCGGGCCCTCGGCCACGACGCCGAGCAATTGCCCGGCGCCGACCGTCTCGCCGAGCGCGGCTTTCGCGCGGAACGGCCACACTCGGTCGTCGTCGTACGTCGTCTCGCCCGGCCGCAGGAACGTCGCCGCGTGCGAGATGGGCCGGAGCAGACCGTCGAACACACCCCCGAGGAGGCCCGGCCCGAGGCGGGCCGACAGCGGGTGATGGAGACTCCGCGCCGGCGCGCCGACGCGCAGGCCACCGGTGTACTCGTGCACCTCGGCCGTCGCGCGCGTGCCGCGCACCGAGATGACCTCGCCGAGGAGGCCGCGCTCACCGACCTCGACCAGATCGAGCATCGCCACCCGATCGAGCGCGTCGATCTCGACGAGTGACCCGTTCACGCGCCGGACCCGTCCGCCGGGTGGATTCACTTCCACACGTCCTCGATCGACGCGCCGAGCTCCGCGAGCGCGCGTTCGGCGAGCGCGGGCAGGGTGTAGTCGAGCCGGCGGCCCTCGCGCTCGGCGACGATCCCGCCGAGACCCTCCGGGTCGCGAACCACGTGCGCGTCGTTGCCGAGGCGGGCACGGGCGCGAGCAGTCAGGCCGTCGAGCAGTTGCGGGTAGTCGGGCTCCTCGCGCAGATGCAGCACGGCCTCGCGCACGCGTTCGCGAAGCTCTCGGAGCACTGCTTGCTCGGCATCGAGGACGGTGGCGCCGGCGTTCCGGCGGAGCTCGGCCCGAGCGCGCGCCGAGACCGCGTCGGCGGCCGCTTCGCCGTCGGCTCGGGCGCGGCGCGCGAGGGCGTCGGCCTCGGCGCGAGCTCGTTCGGTCCGGGCCGCCGCGTCGTTGTGAGCGCGTGCGATCTTGCTCGCGGTGTGGTGCGCGACCGACCGGCGCAGGGCGTCGTCGAGCGCTGCAAGGTGCGGCTCGGGTGCGGCGGTCATTCGGGCATCACGACCGGAAGGAGGTGGGGGCGCTCGCCCAGGCGGGCCCCGAGCCGCGCCGCGGCCGTGGCCGTGAGGATGAGCACACCCACGTCGTCGGGGAGCCGATCCCACGCCGCGTCGATCTCGCTGCTCTGCGCGGCCGCGAACACGAGTGCGCCCGCGAGGGAGAAGCCTTCGACCTTCGCACTCTCGCCGAGCGCGCCGATGCGAGTCACGTCTTGCCGATCAGGATGACCGCGACGATCAGGCCGTAGATCGCGATGCCCTCGGCGAGTCCGACCACGACGAGCGCGCGTCCGAAGAGCTCGGGGCGTTCCGAGACCGCGGCGAGCGCGGCCGATCCCGTGTACGCGACCGCGAGCGCGGCACCGAGCGACGATGCCGCGACCGCGATCGCCGCACCGATGAAGGCCGCGCTCGACGACGACGAGCTCTTCGGAGTGGACGCCTCCGGGCGCGAGACCGTGGCGAGCGTCGAAGGAACCCGTTGTGGC
>CAZLEC010000226.1:0-6937 GCA_964558245.1 uncultured Burkholderiales bacterium
ATCCCTTCGTCGAGAACTCCTCGAGCGCCGCGTCGATGAGCGCGGCGCGCGAGTTGGCCCGCGGGCTCTCGCTCGCCCGCGGTGGGCGGCGAAGCAGATCGAGGTCGGGCCGCGGTTCCGTCACTACGACGTTGCCCATCGTTCGCAGCGTACCGGCGGGGCGAATCGGTGCCGGCGGCTACGCCGTCGCACCCGGTCCGGCGCCGCTTCATCAATGACGATCAACTGATCGCCGGAGACCGCGAACGGACCGAGCCTGAGTGGTCGGGGCGGAGCGTCCACGCTCCCGACCGTATCCCGCGCCTCGCGTGTCTTCCTCTGAGTTCGCGTTCCGAGGACACGGCGGCCTCGAGCTCGAAGACCTGCGGCCTCCGTGAGCCCGTGCCAGGCTGCGGTATGCGCGAACCGGCGGCGGAGGAGCCGCCGATGCGGAACAAGCCGGGATGTCTCTGGGGTACGTCCGCGGTCGTCGTCACCTTGCTGTTGGTCAGTCTGGTTGCGGCGGCGGTCGGTCTCGTGGCGCGCCACCAGTGGCGACAGCTGGCGGTCGGCGTGCCCGACGTCGGCGCATGGGCCTGGCTCACGGTCAGTCTGTGGCGCCCTTCCGACGTCGCCGCGAAGTCCGCCGGGCCGGCGCCGGCTCCCGGCACGGATCCCGGATGGCCCACGAACCTGATCACCGTTGTGCGCCTGTTTCCCGAAGCGTTGGTTCGACCGAATCGGCCGTCGGGGCCGGGCAACCTGCTGCTCGCGTTGCGATCCGTCACGTTGGCCTTTTGTGCGACGCTGCTGCTGCTCGCGAGCACTGTCGCTCGGCTTGCCCTGCAGCACAGCGGGCTCCCGAATGGTGCGGTCCTGCCGTGGGTGCCGCTCTTGGTTCTCCTCGCCGCGCCGAACCTGATCGTCGATCGCGTCCTTTCGTTCCGGAGCCTCGATTGCACTTCGAGTGAGAGTGTCGCGACCGCGTACCGCACGCTGTTCATGCTGCGCATCGCCTTCGCCATGTCGATCGCGCTGTACGCCTTCGCGCTGTCGTTCATAGGGCCCGCGTGGATCTATGACCCGGCACTTGCCGTTGCTCTCGTGCGAATCGGGACCGGCGTCGCTCCAACCCGATCGCTCCTCGCCCGTGATCAACGCCGTTTGCGAGCCAAGGGCTGCGACCGGTCGCTCCTCGAAGCGCTGACGACACGCAGCGCCGGCGATCACTGAGGACGGGGCCGATCCCAGTCGGGCCGCTCGAGTTCCGGTCCGGTCGGGCGCGTGACACCCGAGCTCGCGTCGGTGCGGGCGGCGAGCAGTTCATGCGACCGTTGGCAGTCAGGAAGCCATCGGCCTCTGTGTCCGCCTCCGCGTGAGGTAGGAAGGCGAACACTTCCGAGTCGTGGAAGCATGTGCGCCGTGCCGGGTGTCGCACCGTCTGAGGAATTGCGGGCGCTGATGTTGCGGGTCTACGCGGCATTGGAGCGGGCGGACGGGCCGACGTTGGCGGAGTTGTTCTCGGCCGAGGGCCATCTGCTGCTGATCGGGAGCGATCCGCAGGAGTGGGTGAGCGGGCCCGAAGGCGTGCAGGTGTTCTTGGCGCAGGTCGAAGAGATGGCCGGTTTCACGATGGAGCCCGGCGATGTCGTGGCGTGGTCCCACGAGTCGGCGGGCTGGGTCGCCGACGAGCCGCGGTTGGTGCTGGCGAACGGCACCGCGGTGCATGCTCGGGTGACGGCCGTGTTGGTCATCGAGCGCGGGCACTGGCGCATCGTGCAGTGGCACATGTCGGTGCCGCAGGCGAACGAGGAGGCACTCGGCTATTCGTTGCCGACGAGTGTCGAGATGATCGAGCACTACGTCCGTGCGGACCGCCCGGACCTGACGCCGGCGTCGGCGCCCGATGGGACCGTCACCATCGTCTTCTCCGACATCGAGTCATCGACAGTGCTGCTGGAGCGTCTGGGCGATACCGAGTTCCTCGGGATGCTGGCATGGCATGACCGCATCGTGCGCGGTACCGCCGAGCGCCATCGCGGATTCGTCGTGAAATCTCAAGGGGACGGGTTCATGCTGGCCTTCCCCTCGGCCGCATTCGAGTTGCGGTCGGCCCTTGCGATCCGCGACCAGATCCGAGCGGGGTTCGCCGGAATGCCGATTCGGATCCGCATCGGGTTGCACGCCGGTGAGGCGATCCGACATGCCGACGATTTCTACGGCCGCACGGTCGTCATCGCGGCACGTATCAGCGCCCTTGCGCTCGGCGACGAGATCCTTGCGTCCGGCCTCGTTCACGAACTCGCGCGAGGCCTCGGAACGTTCACTTTCGGAGAGGCGCGAGCAACCACGCTGAAAGGACTCGACGGCGAATTCGCCGTGTATCCGGTCCTCGGATAGACGACGGCCGGCTGCGGCTCCCGCGCCGACTCGGCGCTCGGACGCTCACATCGGGAGCAGCTGGTCGACGAGGATCGCGTTCAATCACTTCTCGTACCGTTCGCCGCTCCAGCTGCGGTCGAAGACGAGCAGCGCGTAAACCTCGGGGGAGGCAAGCGCGTGGATGATGTCCGCGGCGTCGCGCTCTCGGAGCCCGGGCCGCAGGGCACCCGAGCGCGCGAGTGAGCGCGCGATGCGATGCTGGCCCGCTTGCCGTTGACGAGCGATCTCGGCGAGCAACGACGCGGCGTCTTCGTCGGATCGCGCCGCGTCCGCGAGGATCCGATGAACGGGCGCGGTGCGCGACATCAGGTCGCGGAGTAGCGCCGCGAAACCGGCCAGCTTGTTCGATGCCGCGCTCGACGCCGGCGCGACGCCGCTCAAGCCCGCCAAGAAAGGGCTCTGGGGTTACGGCGGTGTGCTCCGTGCGCCCGACGGAACGATCTGGAAGGTCGCGACGTCGTCGAAGAAGGACTCGGGGCCGGCCACCCGGAAGATCGACGAGATCGTGCTCCTGCTGGGAGTCGCGGACGTCGCCGCGAGCAAACGGTTCTACCTCGACCGCGGCCTCACGGTCGCGAAGAGCTTCGGCCGCAAGTACGTTGAGTTCGCGACCACGTCGAGCCCGGTCAAGCCGGCGCTGTACGGGCGCCGCGCCCTCGCCAAGGACGCCGGCGTCTCGCCGGACGGCACCGGCTCGCACCGGGTCGTCGTCGGCAGCGATGCCGCGCCCTTCACCGACCCCGACGGGTTCGCGTGGGAGGCCGCGTCGTCGACTGCTCACGTGAACCTGGCCTGAGCTGCGTCGAACTTCGGAGGAGATCCAGATGACAGATGACAAGACGAATGCTTCGAAACGGATCGACGAGCGGATCAAGGAGTTCGACGACTGGCGCGGTAAGACGCTCGGCACGGTGCGCCGGATCATCAAGCAGGCCGATCCCGAAGTCGCCGAGGAGTGGAAGTGGGCGAAGGCGACGAGCCCCGGCACGCCGGTGTGGTCGCACAACGGGGGGATCTGCACCGGTGAGGTCTACAAGAGCGTTGTCAAGCTGACGTTCTTCAAGGGTGCGGCCCTGCCCGATCCGTCCGGCCTCTTCAACTCCAGTCTCGACGGGAAGGTCCGGCGGGCCATCGACATCAAAGAGAACGAGAAGATCGACGAGAAGGCACTGAAGAACCTCATCCGTGCCGCGGTCGCGCTGAACCTCGAGAACAAGTTGCGTCCGGCCTGAAGCGAATCGGCCGCGGCGACGCCGGTGACGACCACGAATGAAGCGGTCCGAGAAGTGGGTTACTTCGACGCGGCGTTCGCCTCGGCGGCGATGACCCGCTCGAAGACCCTGCTGTAGCCGAGCCGGTGCAGCATTCCGGGCACGATCGACGGTGCCATGTTGGCGAGCACCACCAGCGGTCGAATCGGTGGCGTGTTGACCATGACTTCGGCCTTGTTGCGCTTGATGCAAACGACGGTGACTTCCGCGACCTTCTCCGGCTTGGACGTGCCGGCGATCAGCGGCGCGCGAATGCCGCGCTTGTCCCAACGGTCGTACATGCCCGCGTCGGTGACGAAGCCGGGACACACCACCGAGAAGCCGACCGCGCGTCCGCGGTATTCGGCGCGCAATGCATTCGTGAAGCCGACGAGGCCGTGCTTGCTCGCGCAGTACGACGACTCGTAGGGAACGCCCACCTTTCCGGCGCCCGAGGCGATGTTCACGACATGACCCCGATTGCGCGCGAGCATCCCGGGCACGATGGCGCGGGTGAGCAGCATCGGCGCCTCGAGGTTCGTCGCCAAAGTGTCGACGATGTCGGACTCGAGCGCCTGGTCGAACCGAGCGACGCGCTCGATGCCGGCGTTGTTGACGAGAATGTCGATCGCGCCGAGCTCGGCCTCGGTGCGGCGGATCAACTCCGCACGGTCCGCGGCCTTCGCGACGTCGCACTCGACGGCAATGGCCCGGACGCCGAGTCCCTCGATCTCGGCGCGCACCTGTTCGAGCTCCACGGCCGAGCGCGCCGCGAGCGCGAGATTCACGTGCTCGGCCGCCAAGGCCCGGGCGATGTACACCCCGATACCGCGCGAGGCTCCCGTGACGATCGCAGTGGCGGCTCGTAGGTTGTCCATGGCAACGGGTCTACCCCAGCGGGCCGGGGCCCACAACCGTGCGGAAGTGCGCCGAGCTGGAGCGGAGTGCCGGGCGGCGCCGAAAACGCGTAGTCGCTACGCGAGACGCCACCGCGCCGCGTCGTTACGCTCGACGTTGCCGACCAAAAACGGACCAAACGACCTCGCGAGCGAGTTCACGCGGCGAAACGAAGGGAGTTACGGCTGTGTTCCGACACCAAAGCACTGAGGGTGGCCCGGCCCGTGGATGGGGACCGTTCAGCGGGGCTCAGCTCACCACGATCATCGTTGCGATCGTGGTCATGGCGCTCTTTCCGGTGGGGGCCTGGGCGGTCAGCGGATCGAATTCGTTCGTGACCGACGCCGTGTCGGGCCAGCACGCTTCGGTGAACAGCACGGGCGCGCTGAATGTCGCGCAGTCGTCGCCGAAATCGTTCTTCAGCGCCGCTTCGCTGACCGACTCGAGCACCGGCTTCGAGGAGTTCTTCCGGGCCGACGCCAGCCACGCGTTCATCCTCACGTCGCTCGTCTTCAACGTGTCCAGCGAAACAACACCCGGCTCCCGGCTGCGCCTCGCGGTGAGCAAGGGCGACTCGTCGTGCGACAACGTTGCCCTCGACCCTGCGAGCAACATCGCGCCGATCTATTTCACGCCGTCCGGCATCGGCACGGTGACCGAGACGTTTCAACCCGGATTCGTCGTGCCGGCCCATCGGGCACTGTGTGTCGCGAACAGCGGTGGCCCGAACCTCTCTGCCGACATGTTGGCCTACGGCTTCAAAGTGCCCGCCGCTTCGGCTCCGTCCGGCACCTGATCGGCAGGAGTCACACGAAACCCGCGCTGCTCGACCGACCGGCTACGAGAAGAACTGGACCTCGACGGTGAGCGGCGAGAGCTATCCGTCTTGGGGCAAGGCGATGTTGAGGCCTTCGGCGGCTTCGTCGTCGGGGCCGGCGACTTCGACGATCCGTTCGTCGACGTCGTCCCACTCGGTGCGCAGCGCCCGGGACATCACCGCGTGCTGGAGGTACAGCGAGGTGATGTAGGTGAGCTCCAGCGTCGCCTGGTCGCCGAGTTGGTCGTGGATCGCCGCGAACAGCTTGTCGGGCACGCGACCGCGATCGAGCACGAGGCAATCGGTGAATGCCAAGACGAAACGTTCGAGCTCGGTGAAGCACGAGGCCGCCTGCCAGTAGCCGACCGCCTCGATCTTGTCGTCGGGCACACCGAGCGCCCGCAGCGACTTGCAATGCTGCGAGAAGACGAACTGACTTCCGGCCGCCCAGCCCGCGCGCGCCTGCCCGAGCTCGCGCAGCACGGGATCGAGGACGCGGCGGGGGCTCTGGTAGATACCGAACCCCTGCACCGCGTGCTCCAAGATGTCGGGGACGTTCGCGAATACCGGCCACCAGTCGCCCCTGGTGCCCGTGGCGGTGCCGGGCTCGGCGACCGGGTCACGGTCCTCGAAGAGCAGGTCGTACATGACCGTGACGATCGGCGCGCGGGCCTCGGCCCGGCTGACTTGGTGAAGGCGCGGCATGGCAAGCACTCCCGACGTACAAGGGCGAACTCCCGAGCCTGGATGAGACCAGCCGATCGGTCAAGCCGGCGGCCGCGGGCACGGTTGGGATTCGGCGCAGGCGGCATGCAACATTGCGCCCGTGCCTGTCGACCCGTCAGTGCCGGTCGGTCCGCTTGCCGGCGTGCGAGTGCTCGAGCTCGGCAGCTTCATCGCGGGCCCGTTCGCGGGTCAGCTGCTCGGCGACTACGGCGCCGACGTCATCAAGATCGAGGCACCCGACGGTGGCGACCCGATGCGCGGTTGGGGCGTCACCCACGAGGGGCACGGTTTGTGGTGGCCGTCGATCGCTCGGAACAAGCGATCGGTCGTGGCCGATCTGCGCACCGGGGCGGGCCGCGAGTTGGTGCAGGCGATCGCGGGCTCGTGCGACGTCATTCTCGAGAACTTCCGCCCCGGACGCCTTGTCGAATTCGGCCTCGACTACGACACCGTGGCCCGCACGAACCCCGGCGTGATCGTCGTGCACGTCTCGGGATTCGGCCAGACCGGGCCCCGCGCGCAAGAGGCCGGCTTCGGATCAATCGGTGAAGCGGTGGGCGGAATTCGCCACACCACCGGCGACGCGGACCGCCCACCCGCTCGCTGCGGCATCAGCCTCGGCGACTCGCTCGCCGCGCTCTTCGCCGTTGTCGGAACCCTCGCGGCGTTGCACGAGCGCGACCAGAGCGGCAAAGGCCAAGAGGTCGACATCGCCATCTACGAAGCCGTCGCCGCGCTCATGGAATCGACGATGGCCGATTTCGAGATCGGCCACGTCGTGCGCACCCGCAGCGGAGGTTCCCTGCCCGGCGTCGCGCCGTCGGGC
>CAZLEC010000227.1:0-6937 GCA_964558245.1 uncultured Burkholderiales bacterium
GAGAACTTCGGCGGCGGGGCCGGCGGCGTGCACGTCGACGGGCGCGCCGGGTTCGCGGCGGCCCCAGAGCAAGAGGAGACGCGCGGCGGCATCGAGCTCCACGTCGGGTGCGACGTCGCGGATCGGCTGCAACGCGAGTGAGATCGAACCGTTGGTGATCGTCACCACCAGATCGTCGTCGGGCGCGCTGCGGATGATCAGTTCGACGTCGGGCCCGGCCCGACCCTTCAGCCGGTTCGCGGGCGTCTCCGGAAGTGTCGACATCGCGCTCAGGACGCTCAAGGCGTGCCGGGTGAGCGAAGGCTGCGAGAGCATCTCCCATCCGACGTCGTCGCGGCCAACGAGATCCCACCGGTGGAGCGAGCACTCGCTGCGCGAGTGCATGGCGAAATCGGCGGCGGTCATCTCGCGTCCGGTGAAGAGCACAGATCCGGCGTCGGCGCTCGCGGCGAGCTTGTCGAGCGCGACCGTGAGCCGGGCCGCCTCCGACACGAGCACGTCGCGCAGCTCGGCGTCGGGCCGCGCGCGATACGGCAGCTCGCGCTCCTCGAAGCCACGCGTCGGTCGCGTCTCGCCGGCGAAGTGCGCCTCGATGAGGTCGGCCTCCTCGGCCGCGCCGGCCGCTAGGTGGGCGACGAGCTCGTGCGCGGTCCAGCCCCGGCACGCAGTGAGCCGGTGCGCGGGAGTCGCGAGGAGGGTCGTGATGAGCTCGCCGACCTCGTCGACGTCGGAGTAGTCGGGCGATGCAGTACGGGTGGGGTTCTCGGTTCCGGTCATCGCCGAAGTATCGACCCCGACGCCCGGACGGATCCGGACGACAACGCGCGCTTCGCGCGGCAACGGCATCGTTTCCTTTTCGCACGCTCAGACGATTACCAGAGTGCCGTGGGGAGCACTCTTCGCGGCTTGGGGACTGGGCCGGGGGGTCTCGATGCAATTCTCGTTCTGCAAGGCGCACGGCTCGTTGCTCGTGAGCTTCGTGAGCGTCGGCGCGATCGTGGCGCTGGGCGTCGTGCAAGGGGCGGCACTCTCGCCGGCGGGCGCGAGTACCACACCGACCGGACCGCTCGGCTACACGTACGCGGCCACCGAAGGTCAACACTTCAACATCAGCGGCATCGCCGACGTCGCCTACGGCGACAAAGGCAAGTTCAACCGCAAGACCGGCCTCACCGGCGGCGTCGACTGCACGAACACCGTCTTCGGCAACCCCGACAACGGCGTGACGAAAGCGTGCTTCGTGCTCGCCGACGTCGGCCCCGCCGGCTACACCTACGCCACCACCGAAGGGGCACACCTCGGCATCAGCGGCCTCGCCGACGTCGCCTACGGCTCCCGGGGCAAGTTCAACCGCAAGACCGCGGTGAGCGGCGGCATCGACTGCAACAACTCGGTGTTCGGCGACCCCGACAAAGGCGTGCACAAGTCGTGCTATGTGCTGGCCGACGTCGGACCGGCGGGCTACACGTACGCGGGCACCGAAGGCGCGCGCATCAACATCTCCGGCATCGCCGACGTGGCGTACGGCGACCGCGGCAAGTTCAACCGCAAGACCGGAGTCACCGGCGGCATCGACTGCACCAACGACGTGTTCGGCAACCCCGACAACGGCGTGCAGAAGTCGTGCTACACGCTCGCCGACATCGGGCCCAGCGGGTACGCGTACGCGGGAACCGAGGGCTCGCACCTGCACTTCACGGGCATCGTCGACGTTGCGTACGGAGCCGAAGGCAAGTTCAAGATCAAGACCGGCCTCACGAGCGGCATCGCGTGCGACAACTCCGTGTTCGGTGATCCCGACAAGGGCGTGCACAAGTCTTGCTACATCCTCGCCGACAACGGCCCGGCCGGCTACGCGTACGCGACGACCGAAGGCAAGCACCTCCACGTCAGCGGAGTGGTCGACGTCGCCTACGGCGCCAACGGCCAGTTCGCGTTCAAGACCGGCGTCACGGGGAAGATCAACTGCGGCAACGACGTGTTCGGCGACCCCGACAAGGGCGTGCACAAGTCTTGCTACGTCAAGCCTCACTGAGCGGCATCGCCGGCTGAGGAACGGGTCGGGATCGCCGCGCCACCAGCGCGTCGATCGCGACCGCGGCGAGCACGACGATCGCGATCTCGGCCGGGCGCCGGAACCTCGGATCACCCCAGAACAAGGCCGCGGTACACGTCACCATGACGGGCATCGCGACGAGCGGCCCGACCGAAGTCCCGCGCCGGCGCAGGACGAGCACACCCGCCGCGGCGAGGGGCACCAGCACTGCATACATCGCCAGCGCGAGCCACGACCAGGCGCGAGGCCGTTGCTCGAGCTCGCCGATGCTCACGTTGTACGCGGGTTGGTACACGTCCCACACGCGCCCGACCCGCGCGAGCACGACGAGCGGGACGCGGCTCTTGTGGTGCTCGACGTAGTGCACCGTACGGCTGCGGATCTCGCTCGCGGCGACGTCTTCCTCGATGGGTCGCGCGGTGATGTCGGAGAAACAGGAATCAGTCCACGATCCGATACGCGGCCCGGCATACACGGGATCGCAGTTCGCGCCTCCGAGCGTGGTGTCGAACGCGGTCGAGATCAGCACCGGCTTCTGGAACCGCTGGAGGTTGTACACGGTCCACGGCGCGATCACGAGCGTCGCCGCGAGCGTGGCGGCCCCGAAGAGGCGGACGCGTGCCCAGGGCGCGTCGTCGCGCCGGCGCAGGCAGACCGGCAGCACCAGCACCGGGATGAGCAGCAGCAACTCGCCCCGCGTGAGCGCGGCCAGTCCGACCACGACACCGAGGCCTGCCGCGCTCATAGGCCGGCCCGTGCGCGCGACGCGGTAGGCAAGGAGGAGGGCGAGCGCGATGAACACCCCGGCGAGCGCCTCGGTCATGAGCAGACCGTCGTACAGCCACAAGTTCGGGTAGATCGCCGCGAGCAGCGCCGCGATCACACCGGCCCGCAGGCCGCCCAGCTCCGCGCCGAGCAACGCCACGAGCGGGACGACCATCGCGCCGATCAGCGCCACGAGGAGACGGTGGGCGCCGAAGCTGCGCGCGCCGAGCCGCGAACCGATCGCGAGCACGACGACGAGGAGGGGCGGATGACCGGCGCTCGGGCGGTGCGGACCGTTCCCCGAGCGGTCGAGGAGATACGGCGCGATGAATCCGTGCCCGTCGGCGACGAGGTTCGCCTGTTGCGAATAGAAGATCGGGTCGTAGTCGACGAGGTAGCCCGGCTGCGAAGGCTCGTGCACGAACGCGACCATCGCGACCCGCGTGCCTACCCCACCCAGCGAGATCGCAGCCACCGCGAGAACGAACCAGAGCGGGAACCGCCGGAGCACCCCGGGAGTCTGTCAGCTCGCTCGGCAGGCACCGGGTCGAGTCACGCGACGCGCGGTCGTGGTCGATAACCGCCACTGCGCCTGCTGCGTTCCGTAGCCTCGCGGCCCGACGGCTCGATCGTGGAGGTCCCGTGAGCAGCATCCGATCGAAGGAAGGCTTCCGCCGGTGTGCGTTGGGTGCCGCTCTGATCGTGACGCTCGGCGTCGGCGGGGCCGCGTGCAGCACGTCGTCGCCCAAGACGGCCCCGCTGCCGACGGTGGCGGGCTTCTCGGAGACGCCGACGAGCACCCTCAGGGCCACACCTCAAAAGGGCGCGCCCGCGCCGGCCGCCGCGATCACGGCCGTCAGCAAGTACGAGTTGGCGCACGGCCCGAAGCTCGGGACCTGGCTCCTCACTGCGGTGCGGAGCTCGACCGCCGATCCGGCGTACGTGATGTTCCGCGTCGGGCCGGCCGCGCCCAACGACACGAACGTGCAGGCCGGCTACGGATTCGCGCACCTGGCCGGCTCGACCTGGACCGTCGTCGGGTTCGGGTCCGACGCGGTCGGCTGCCCTCCGGGCGCGGCCGGGAACGCGGTCGTACCGCCGGCCGTGATCTCCAGCTTCGGTCTCAGCTGCTGACCGACTGGTTCTTGCCGCGCCGCTTGGCTTCGTACATTGCGGCGTCGGAGCTCTCGAGCATCGCCGACATCTCCGAAGCCGGACCGGGCCCGCACACGCCCACCGAGAGCGACACCGGCGCGCGTGCGCACTCGACGTATTGAACGCTGCGGACCAGACGTTCGCCGAGGAGGTCGACCTCGTCCGGGCGGTACGCGCCGGTGAGCACGACGACGAACTCGTCTCCGCCGATCCGCGCGATGAGGTCGCCGCCGCGCAAGACACCGCGCAGCGCGTCCGCGACGCAGCACAGGACTTCGTCTCCGACGCGATGACCCAGCCGGTCGTTCACAGCCTTGAAGTCGTCGATGTCGCAGAACGCGACCACGACGCTCCGTTCGTTCGCGACCAGCTCGGTCGTCGCGCGGTCGAGCCCGGCGCGGTTGAGGAGGCCGGTCAGCCCGTCGCGATCTCCCTGCTGCGCGAGCTCCAGCTCACGAAGATGCCGCTCGTGAACGTCGCGCACGGTCATGACGATCTCGTCGGGAACGCGGGAGCCGGGGTCCGAGGCGAGTCGCAGTGCGAGGTCGGACCATCGCCAGTTCCCGTCCGCGTCGCGCATCTGCGCGGTCATACCGCTCTCGTTGCGGACGGCCACCGCCCGCAGGTGGTCGTCGAGCGCCGAGTGGTGCGACGGGTGGAACACTCGGTCGACGTGCCGGCCCACGAGTTGCGACTCGTCGATTCCGCTCATGTGCTGGAACGACGGTGAAGTCCAGGTGATCACGCCCGAGGTGTCGAGAAGCAGCAAGCCGTCGGGGATGTACTCGGCGATGCGTCGCGCGCGGGCATTCGCGAGCGCGAGCGCGCCGCGCTCTTGCGTACGGGTGACCGCCTGCACGAGCAGCTGCGCCACGACCTCGAGCTGGTTCAACGTGGCCGAGTCCCAGGCATACGGCCGGTCGAACATCTGCAGCCCGACCAGCCCGAGGAGTTGCGTACCCACGACCACCGGCGCCATCGCGATCGAGCGCAAGCCGTTCGCGGTGGCGAGCGCGCGCTCGGAGGGCGCGAGGTCGATCTCATAGAGATCCGACACGGCCACGACGTGGCCGATGCGGAGGAATTCGGTCGCCGAACCGAACGTGGCCGCGATCGGCGACCCGGCTTCGGGTGCGATCGCGGTCCGGCCCGCGCGGATCCAGTGCCAGTCGTCGCTCACACGGTCGTCGTCGTCGACGAGTGTGACGAACGCCACATCTACGCCGGTGAACAGGCCGAGCTCCTCGAGGCAGGTCGAGACCGCGACGTCGAGCGTCGGCATGAGGGCCGCTCCCAGCACGCGCGAAAGCCGGGCGGCCAGGCTCTGGAACGAATTCGGCGCGTCGACGACCGGCGAGCGATCATCAGTCTCGAGGCTCACGTCCTTCCCATCGGACAGCGGGGGCCGGTCCTTGACCCTCGCCGGGATTGCTCCCGAGCCGGAAGCGCAACCGATGGCCCCGATCGGTCGGGTCTCGGGTAACCGTTCGCCGACCGACAGGCTCCTATGTGCGGATGAACGAGCACCCGGCACCCGTGGCCCAGCTGGTTCGCCGCGCCCGGGCCGGCGACCTCGGGGCGTGGTCGGAATTGGTCGGCGAGTTCCAAGACGTCGCCGCCGGCCTCGCCGCGGGCCGGACCGGCGACTGGACGATCGCCGAGGACGTCGCACAGGACGCATTCGTTGCCGCGTACCTGCATCTGGGCGAGCTGCGCGATCCCCAGGCGTTCCCGGCCTGGTTCAAGCAACTCGTCCGCTCGGCCGCGACCCGTCATCTTCGGCGCAACGCCCGCGGCGGAGCATCGGAGCTGCCGGACGCCGGTGACGCCGACCCGATCGAGGCCATCGCGTCCGCCGACGACGCGCACCGGCTGCATCGTGCGATCGAGTCGTTGCCCGAGCACGAGCGCGCGGTTGTCGCGCTCCACTACCTCGCCGATCTTCCGTACCCGAAGGTGGCCGAGCTGCTCGGAATCAGCGCGTCGGCTGCGAAGAAGCGCGGGTTCTCGGCCCGCCGTCGCCTGAAGGAGCTGCTGCCGATGGTCGTCGACGCGCTCTCCTCGGCTCGTCCGTCGCGCAGCACGCGGCTGCGCGAGACGGTTGCGCTGTTCCTCGCGATCCGGCGACGTGATCACGACGTCGTTCGCGCGCTGCTCGCGGATCGTCCACAACTCGTGGAAGCGACCGAAGCGTGGTCACACGAGGAAGCGATGGAATCGGGGTTGCAGAACGCCGAGGGCGGCACCCCGCTCGCGCGCGCGGTCCAAACCGGCGACGTCGATCTCGTCGAGCTGATCCTGGCCGCCGGCGCGTCCCCCGGCGAGACGTGCCGGTGCGCCGGTGCGGAGAGCGCGCTCTGGGCGGCGGCGTTGTTCGGCGAGACCGAGATCGCGCGCCGCCTGCTCGCGAGCGGCGCCGACCCGAGCGCGGCCGCGTTCGGCGGCGTCACGCCGTTGATCGTCGCCGCGCAGCGAGGGCACCACGAGATATCCGATCTCCTGCTCGCGGCGGGCGCCGAGCCCGGCGCGACGGATGCCGGCGGTCGTACCGCCGCTGATTGGACCGCGCTGCTCTCACCGGCGCCGGCTACGCAGTCGGGCCGGTGGATCGAGACGGGCGTGCGCGCCGTCGACCTGTTCGCGCCGATCCGGCGCGGCGGAGCGCAGTGGTGGCCCGCGGCGTGGGAGCTCGGCCAGTTCGCGCTGCTCACCGAGATCGTCCGCGCCGTCGCGCCGCGCGAGTTCTGGCAGATCGGGTTCGCGACCGGGGCCTACGACGAGGAGAGCGGTCGCCAGTGGACCCGCCAGTTCCCCGTCGCGACCGAGCTCCTCCTCGAAGTAGCGGTCCCAGAAGGCATCGGATTCGCCAGGCTCGCCCGCCGCCGCGTCGCCCCTGCCGGCATCGAGCCGCCCGCGGGCGGGTGTGTCGTCGACGTCGAAGACGGCCGTCTGGTGGAGCTC
>CAZLEC010000228.1:0-6925 GCA_964558245.1 uncultured Burkholderiales bacterium
GTGAGCCGTCGACGTTCAAGGACCGCATGCTCGTGGAGCGCGATCCGCACCAGCTGATCGAGGGGATCATCGTCTCGGCGTTCGCGATCCAGTGCAACAAGGCGTTCGTGTACCTGCGCGGTGAGTTCGCGCTCGGGTACGACCGGCTGACGCGAGCGATCGACGACGCCCGCGCGAAGGGTTTCCTCGGCGAGAACATCCTCGGCTCGGGTTTCGACCTCGAGCTCGTCGTCCACCGCGGCGCGGGCGCGTACATCTGCGGTGAGGAGACCGCCCTCATCGAGTCACTCGAGGGTGAGCGGGGCATGCCGCGCCTGAAGCCGCCGTTCCCGGCGATCGCGGGGCTGTACGCCAAACCGACGGTGGTCAACAACGTCGAGACGCTCTCGACCGTGCCGCACATCGTGAAGATGGGCGGCGCCGCGTACGCCGAGATCGGCGTGAACAAGTCGACGGGCACTCGGGTCGTCGCGATCTCGGGCCACGTGAAGAAGCCGGGTAACTACGAGATCGAGTTCGGTTGCACGTTCCGCGACGTGATCTACGGGTTCGCAGGCGGGATCCGCGACGGGCACGAGCTGAAGTTCTTCCTACCCGGCGGCGCGTCCTTCCAGTGGCTCACCGATCGGGACGAGCACCTCGACGCGATCTACGACATCGACTTCGTCCAGCAGAACCTCGGGACCACGCTCGGTTCGGGAGCGGTGATGGTGTTCGACGACTCGACTGATCCGCTGTTGGTCGCGTGGCGCCTCGCGAAGTTCTACGCGCACGAGTCGTGCGGGAAGTGCACGCCGTGTCGCGAGGGAACCGGTTGGATCGAAAAGGTGCTCTACCGCATGTCTCACGGATTCGGCCGGCCCGAGGATCTCGACCTGCTCATCAGCGTCGGCGCGGGGATCTCTCCCAACGTGGCGACCGCGCCGTTCACGCAGACCACGCTGTGCCCGCTCGGACCGAGCGTCGTGTCGCCCATCGCGAGCCTCGACAAGTACTTCCGCGAAGAGATCGCCGAGCGGCTGAGCGCCGACGCGGGAGCACGCGCGTGACCACGACCGAGCAGCCGAAGCCCGAGCAGGTGAAGGAGACCGTCACCGTCACGGTCGACGGCGTCACGTTCGAGGCGCCGAAGGGCGAGCTGCTGATCAAGGCCGCGCAGGAGCACGGCGTGTACATCCCGCGGTTCTGCTGGCACGAGCGCATGAAGCCGGTCGGCATGTGCCGGATGTGCCTGGTCGAGGTCGAGGGTGTGCGCGGCTTCCCGCCCGCGTGCACCACGCCGGTCGCCGAGGGCATGGTCTGCAACACCCAGAGCGACACAGTGAAGAAGATCCAAGACGGCGTGCTCGAGTTCCTGCTCGTGAACCACCCGCTCGACTGTCCGGTGTGCGACCGCGGCGGGGAGTGCCCGTTGCAGGACCAGACGCTCGCGTTCGGTCCGGGCGAGTCGCGGTTCATCGAGGAGAAGCGCCACTTCGAGAAGCCGATCGAGCTCAGCGATCTCGTGCTCCTCGATCGCGAGCGCTGCATCCAGTGCGGGCGCTGCACGCGCTTCGCCGATGAGATCGCCGGCGATCCGCTGATCGACTTCGTCGATCGTGGCGATCGCATGCAGGTCCTCAATTTCGCGGAACAGCCGTTCGACTCGTACTTCTCCGGCAACACGGTGCAGATCTGCCCGGTCGGCGCGCTCACCGCGCGCCAGTACCGCTTCAAGGCCCGGCCCTGGGACCTGGAGACGGTGGAGACGTCGTGCAACGCGTGCGCGGTGCAGTGCCGCGGCGCGCTCCAGTCGTCGTCGAACCGGCTCGTCCGGCTGCTCGGTGTCGACTCCGAGCCGGTCAACCACGGTTGGCTGTGCGACAAGGGTCGCTACGGCATCGAGTGGGTGCACTCCGACCGGCGTCTCCTCGAGCCGGTGTGCCGCGTCGGCGACGAGCTCCGCGAGGTGTCGTGGCCCGAGGCGCTCGAGACCGCGGCCACACTGCTGCTCGACGCGCTCGAGCAACACGGGCCCGAGTCGATCGCGCTGCTCGGTGGTGCGCGCGGCACCAACGAGGACGCGTACGCGTTCGCGCGGCTCATGAAGGGTGTGATCGGCACCGACAACGTCGACGCGCAGATCGGCGACGGCCTGCCGGCCGAGGTGCTACTGGGAGTGCCGCGCGCCGAGATCGCCGACTGCGATCGCGCGGCCGCGATCGTGCTGCTCGGGCCGGATCTCGAAGAAGAGCTGCCGGTGCTCCACCTGCGGCTCCGGCGCGCCGCGGTCGAGCTGGGCGTGCCGATCGTCGACCTCGCCGCGGTCTCGCACGGGCTGACCGAGTACGCGAAGGTGGTCGCCCGTTCGATGCCGGGCGAGGAGCTCGGCGGCGCGGCGCTCGACTACATCAGCGACGCGCGCGGCGACCGGCCCGGACCGGTCGTGGTGGTGCTCGGCCGCTCGTCGCTCGCGGAGTCGAGCTCGGTCGCGATGCGCGCCGCGAAGACCTTGCGCGACGTGCCCGGCGTGCGGTTCCTGTCGGCGCTGCGGCGCGGCAACGTGCACGGTGCGATCGATGCCGGGCTCGTGCCCGGGTTCCTGCCGGGACGCGTGGCGCTCGACGCAGGCCGCGACTGGTTCGAGGCGGGGTGGGCCACCGAGGTGCCCAGGAGCAAGGGTCTCGACGCGCAGGGAATTCTCGAGGCGAGCGCGGCGGGCAAGATCGAAGTGCTCGTGATCTTCGGTGCGGATCCCGTGGCCGACTTCCCCGACGCCGACCTCGCACGCCGCGGGATCGCCGGCGTGAAGAAGATGATCGCGGTAGGCGCCTTCCTCACCGGCACGTCGAGATCGGCGGCGGTCGCGTTGCCGTGCACGCTGTGGGGCGAGAAGACGGGCAGCGTGACCAACCTCGAAGGCCGCGTCCAGCGCGTGGGCCGCAAGGTGGCGCCCGAGGGCGCGGCCATGGACGACTGGCGCATCGCGACCGAGCTCGCGTTGCGCCTCGGCACCGACTTCGACTTCGCGACGGTCGACGAGGTCACCGACGAGCTCGCGCGCGTCGCGCCGGCTCACGCAGGCGTCGATGCGGCCCTGTTGCGTCGCGCCCGCGACGGCGTGGTGTTGCCGTTGAGCGACCATCACCGCGAGGTGGTCTTGCGGACCGGTTCGTTGTCGATCCTGGCCGACGACGGGTCCGGCGCCTCCTGGGACCCGATCAAGGCCGAAGGTGAGGCCGCGCGCGGCGTCGCCGACGTCATGGACGAGACGGAGGCCGACGCCGCGGCCGAGGTGGCTGCGGTCGCCCCCGAGCTGTGGGCGTGGGACGGCAACGTCCCGGACGTCGTCGTGCCGCCACGCGACGCGTACGCTCTGCGCCTCGTGGTAGGTCGCCGGCTCTACGACAGCGGACGCATGGTCAGCGAGGCGCCGGCTCTCCAGCGCGTGCGCCGACCGTTCCCGTTGCGGATCAACCCCCACGCCGCGGCCCTCTTGGGGCTCGAAGCCGGCGCGCAGGTGCGGCTCACGACCAACCGCGGCTCCAACGTCGTGACTGTGCAGCCCGACCGGCGGGTGCCCGAGGGCATCGGCCAGCTCGACTTTCCCGCCGACGGCACCGGTCCCGCCGAGTTGATCGACGCGCGTGTCACCGTGACCGACATGCGCGTGGAGACGATTCGATGAGTCATCTCGTCGCGGTCGACCCGCTCTTCAACGGCTCCGTGTCGTGGTCGGTGCTGTTCGTCGTGGTGATCAAGGTCGTGATCGCGTTCGTGATCCTGCTCGTGTCGGTGATGCTCTACATCTGGGGCATGCGCAAGGTCATCGCCGACATGCAGAACCGGATCGGCCCGAACCGCGCCGGCCCCTATGGCGTGCTGCAGACGCTCGCCGACGGCATCAAGCTGTTCTTCAAGGAGCAGTCGATCCCGACCACTGCGGATCGTCCCGTCTTCCGGCTCGCGCCCTACCTGTCGATCATGCCGGCGTTCCTGATGTTCTGCATCGTCCCGATCGGCGGGACGGTCTCGATCCTCGGTCATCGCACGTTCTTGCAGGTCGCCGATCTGCCGGTGGGTGCGCTGTTCATCCTCGCGATGTCGGGCCTCGGCGTGTACGGCGTGATGCTCGCGGGCTGGTCGTCGGGCTCGAAGTACCCGCTGCTCGGTGCGGTGCGGTCGACCGCGCAGCTCCTCTCCTACGAAGCCGCGTTCTCGCTCGCGATTCTCGGGGTGCTGATCCAGGCCCAGTCGCTCTCCACGCACGACATCGTGACGCTGCAGGCGTGGCATACCGCCGCGTCGTTCGTGCGCGACTGGTTCTGGGTGCGAGCGCTGGTGCCGTTCGGCATCTTCCTCATCGCGGCCACGGCCGAGACGAACCATCCGCCGTTCGACCTCGTCGAGGCCGAGCAGGAGCTGGTCGGCGGCTTCAACACCGAGTACACGGGCATCCGGTTCGCGATCTTCTTCCTCGCCGAGTTCATGAACGTGATCACGATGTCGGCGATCGCGACCACGCTGTTCCTCGGTGGTCCGTCGGGTCCCGGGCTCGGCTTCCTCGCCCGCGCCAACTTCGTGAACGTCTGGCTGATGCCGGTGCTGTGGTTCACCGCGAAGGTGCTCGCGTTGCTCTTCGTGACGGTGTGGCTGCGGGCGTCCCTCCCGCGCATGCGCTACGACAAGCTGATGGCGCTCGGCTGGAAGTACCTCATCGAGATCGCGATCCTCTGGGTGATGGTGTCGGCCGCGCTCGTGGTCGGCAAGGATCAGCACTGGAACCCGGTGATCGTCGCGCCGGTCTCCGCCGCGATCGCGATCGTGGCGTTCTCGGGTCTCTACATGGCGATACCCAAGGCCGGCGAACACGTGGAGGAGTTCCACTAATGGGCCGCTTGTCCGGGTTCAACGTCACGCTGCGCCAGATGTTCAAGCCGCGCCTCACTACGGAGTATCCGAAGGTCAAGCGCCACAAGCCCGAGCGCCAGCACGGTCGTCACGTCCTCAACCGCTACGAGGACGGGATGGAGAAGTGCATCGGCTGCGAGCTGTGCGCAGGGGTGTGCCCGGCGCACTGCATCTACGTGCGCGGGGCCGACAATCCCGTCGACGACCCGGTCTCGCCGGGTGAGCGGTACGGCTTCGTCTACGAGATCAACTACTTGCGGTGCATCCACTGTGACCTATGCGTCGAGGCGTGCCCGACCGAGGCGATCACCGAGACCAAGCTCTTCGAGTTCTCGTTCACGAACCGGGCCGACGCGATCTACACCAAGGAAGAGTTGTTGGTCGCCGACGACGGTCGCGCCCAGCGCATGCCGTGGGAGCTGTGGACCGGCGGCGAGGACGATCACACGAGCGCATGGATGCGGGCGACCGCGGCCGGGGGCGCCGCCGAGTACGAAGGTCGCGTCGGCTGGTCGGGCGAGCTCGGCTTCGGCGTGCGGCCACCCGAGCGGGGACAGAGCGATCTCGTGCCCTCACAGGCCGACACCGCCCCGCACTTCGACGAGTCGGGCCCAGGCCACTGATGGACATCTTGATCTTCTACGTGTGCGCGGTGGCGATCATCGCGGGTGCGTTCGGTGTCGTGCTGTCGCACAACCCCGTGCACTCGGCGCTGTTCCTCCTCATGACGCTGGTCAGCGTCGCGGTGCTGTTCCTCCAACTCGACGCCGCGCTCGTCGCCGCGATCCAGGTGGTGGTGTACGCGAGCGCGATCGTCGTCTTGTTCGTCTTCGTGATCACGCTGCTCGGCGTCGACAAGCACGAGACCTTCGAGGAGCCGAGCCTCTTCCAGCGGCCGGTGGCGATCGTGCTCGGTGTGCTGATGTTCCTCCAGATCGTCCTGCTCGCCGGACACCACTGGGTCACCGGCGCGCACTCGACGCGCGGCAAGCTCGCCGGTGTGCGCACCGGCAATGTCACGACGCTCGCGAAGAGCCTGTTCACCGATTTCGTCTGGGCCTTCGAGATCACCGCGGTCTTGCTTGTTATCGCCGTCGTCGGTGGTGTGGCGCTCGCTCGGCGCAGCGGGCAGCGGGCCGGCAGCCATCCGGGCCAGGGGAGCGAGTCTTGATCGCGGTCGCGAACGTGACTCCCACCTATTACCTCGTGCTGGGCGCCGCCCTGTTCACCATCGGCGGTGTCGGCCTGCTGGTCCGGCGCAACACCCTCGTGATGTTCATGTGCATCGAGCTCATGCTCAATGCGGCGAACCTGACCTTCGTCACGTACGCGAAGGCGCTGAACGACGTGAGCGGCCAGGTGATCGTGTTCTTCACGCTCGTGGTCGCAGCCGCGGAGGTCGCGGTAGGTCTCGCGATCATCGTCGCGATCTTCCGGCGTCGCCAGGACGTGACGGCCGACGACGTGAACGCGCTCGAGGGCTGATCGTGACCGCGCAACACCTGCTCGACGTGGCCTGGATCCTGCCGGTGATCCCCGCCTTCGGCGCGGTCGTGCTGTTGCTGGCCGGCTCCCGCATCGGCGAGCCCAAGGCCGGATGGTTCGCGACGGCGATGATTGCGCTCGCCTTCGTGGGCTCGGTCATCGTGTTCTTCGCGTTGCACTCGCTCCCGGCGTCGCAGCGTTCCAACGTGAGCGACGGCTTCACGTGGATCCAGGCCGGCGCGCTCCGCGTCGACTTCCGCGTGCTCACCGACCCGCTCTCGTCGACGATGATCTTGTTCGTCACCGGTGTCGGGTCGCTGATCCACCTCTACGCGATCGGCTACATGCACGGCGATCCACGGTTCGGTCGCTTCTTCGCGTACCTCAACCTGTTCACGGCGTCGATGCTGGTGCTGGTGCTCGGCTCGAGCTTCCTGATGACTTTCATGGGCTGGGAGGGCGTCGGGCTGTGCTCGTACCTCCTGATCTCGTTCTGGTTCGAGCGCAACTCGGCCGCGGTCGCCGGCAAGAAGGCGTTCGTCACCAACCG
>CAZLEC010000229.1:0-6905 GCA_964558245.1 uncultured Burkholderiales bacterium
CGAGCTCCTCGACTCCTTGAGCCTGTTCGGCAGCACGGGGGTGACCGCGTACTTCGGCGTGATCGACGTCGGGGAGACCAAGGCGGGCGAGACGTTCGTCGTCTCGGGCGCGGCGGGCGGCGTCGGATCGATCGCCGGCCAGATCGCGAAGATCCTCGGATGCCGGGTGGTGGGGATCGCGGGCTCGAAAGCGAAGTGCAGCTTCGTGGTCGACGAGCTCGGCTTCGACGCGTGCATCGATTACAAGGAGGGAAACGTTGCCGCGGCGCTGCGCGACGCGTGCCCGGACGGCATCGACGTGTACTTCGACAACGTGGGCGGCGACATCCTCGACGCGGCGCTCCAGAACATGAACGACTTCGGCCGTATCGTCGCGTGCGGGATGATCTCCGTCTACAACGACGCGGAGCCGTCGGCCGGACCTCCGCACATCTTCCACATCGTCACGCGCCGGCTCCGGATGCAGGGCTTCATCGTCATCGACTACCTCGCGCGCTTCATGGAAGCCGCGATGCAGCTCGGCGCGTGGGCGGCC
Source organism: uncultured Burkholderiales bacterium (assembly GCA_964558245.1). GTDB lineage: Bacteria > Actinomycetota > Acidimicrobiia > IMCC26256 > PALSA-610 > JBBQER01. The sequence continues at coordinate 536 of CAZLEC010000229.1, forward strand.
GAAGGGAAGTTGAAGAATCGCGTCCACGTGGTCGACGGGTTCCTGTCGGCGCCGACCGCGGTCAACATGCTGTTCACCGGCGAGAACTCCGGCAAGCTCGTGGTGAAGCTCTGATGGCCGGCGCTCGCCTCACACCGGTGCCGCTCGACGCGATGGACGACGAGACCCGCACGTTGCTCGGTGGCCGCTCCCTCAACATCTTCGCGACCCTCGCACACCATCCGAAGCTGATGAAGCGGTGGATGGTGTTCGGGAATCACGTGCTGGCCAAGAGCACGCTCACCGCACGAGAACGCGAGCTCCTGATCTTGCGCACGGGCTGGAACTGCCGCGCGCCGTATGAATGGGGGCAGCACGTCGCGATTGCGCGCGCGGCCGGCATCACCGACGAGGAGGTCGCTCGGGTCGCGGCCGGACCGGAGGCGCCCGGCTGGGAACCGTTCGAGGCGACACTGATGCGCGCAGCCGACGAGTTGCACACCGAACAGACCCTGACCGACGCCACTTATGCCGAGCTCGCGAAGCGATACGACGAGCAGCACCTGCTGGACCTCGTGTTCACGGTGGGTCAGTACCACCTCGTGTCGATGGCGCTGAACTCGATGCGCGTGCAGCGAGACGACGGCGTGACCGGAGTCCCGTTCCCCGAACGCGACTAGCAGGAGTCAGCGAGTCGGGCCGATCCGGTCGAGCAGCGCACGGGCGCCTTCGACGGTCGCGCCGAGCGCGCGTACCCGTTCGGCGAGGGCCCGGTCGGAGGTGATCACGACGAGCGATGCGGGATCGCGATCGCGGCCGACCCCGTCGACGATGCGTTCGTCGGCGGCGTCGCGGCCTGTGCGCGTCGCGTAGGCGACGAGCACGCCGTCGTGCACACCTTCGGCGACGTCTTCGAGCGGGCGACCGTCGAGCACCACGCAGATGCGCTCGCCGCTCTCTTGGGACAGGCGCTGCAGCGACGCGACGAGCCGCTGGGCCGCACCGGCGCGGTCGCGCCACCATCCGTCGGGCCGGCTCCCGATCACGTTGTTGCCGTCGACGATGACGCGTCTCACAGGTGGGGCCGGCACTCCGGCGCGACCACTTCGTGGTTGCCGGCGCGCGCGGCCGACGACGAGATCTCGCCGATGTGCCGCGGAAGGTCGAGCGCGTCGGCGCCGACGACCTCGAAACCCGGCCGGGGCGCGACGAGCACCCGCGGGAGCCGGGCGACGGCGAGGTCGCGCGCCGCGACGGAACCGCCGTACCAGTCGGGATCGCGCACCTGGGCCCACTTGTCGGCCCCCATCACGACCACGTCGTAGCCGGCCGCGATGTCGGAGATGAGCTGCGAGTCGGTCACCACGACCTGCAGCCACGGGCGGGAGGCGGCCAGCCGTTCGGCCATCGCGACTCTCGACGCGATCGGGCGTTGCGCTCCCGCGTCCTTCCCGAGCGCCACCCGCGAGATCGCGAGATCGAGCCGGTGGAGTGCGCCGGTGCGCACCGCGGCCTCCGCGATCGCGACGTGCGCGATCGTCGGAGGGTCGAACGATCCGGGGTACACCCCGCGCACCTCTTCGCTCATCGCTCCGGAGCCGCGTTCACCGGCGCGGAGGTCGCGACCGCGAGCGCGGTCACCCGGTCGGCGCCTTCGTCGCGTACCTCGATGCGCAGCACGGTGCCGTCGGATCGTGACCCCATCGCGCGCGCCACCGCGCGCACCGGGCCGACGCGGTTGGGCGCGAGGAAGTGCAGCACGACGTCGGTGGTCACGCCGCCGCCGACATGTTCGGCGGCGAGATCGACGAGTGACGCGACCGCGCCGCCGTGCAGGATTCCCCAAGGGTTGCGCAGCGCGTCGGCCAGCGGCATCTCGACCGACGAGTCGTCGATGGCGCGCGCGCCGAGCCAGTCGGGAATGGTCGGAACGGGTTCGACGAGCGGAGCGCCCGGTCCGAGCACCAACGGCCGATCCCAACGCGGCGGTCCGTTCTCCGGCACGAGGATCGCGGAGGTCAGCACCCCGTCGACCACGATGGCGTCGCCGGCGCCTTCGTCGCGGATCTCGACTGCGGTCACCACGCTCGCACGCCCTTGGCGCAACACGCGAGCGTCGATGCGGAACGGCCCGACATGGTCGAGTGCGATCGTGCGCGCGGAGAGGTTGGTGGACACGACCCAACCGTCGGGGAGCGCGGCCAGGCCGCCGCACAAGCCGCCGACATTGTCGAGCATCGTGAGGAGCGCGCCACCGCGCACGCCGCCGCCCGGCCTGCGCAGGTGCGCCGAGGCGGGCGCGTGGCCGACGACGCGGGGACCGTCGCCGTCGGGATGCTCGACTTCGTGCAGTTCCGCTTGCACGTACCGCGACACCTCGCGCCCGGTCTCGGGCCCGCCGAAGTCGTGGTCGGTCTCGGCGGCCCGGGAGTCGGTCACGGCACCGCCGCGAGCGACGAGGTCGCGACGACTCGAGCGAGCGTCGTGACACGCGAGCCGGCCCCGACGTCGAGCAGCTCGACCCGGGCGGTGACCGCGTCCGGCGCCACCCCGAGCACCTCGACGCGCGTGCAGATCGGGCCGACGCGCGCCAGCGCCAGGTAGGTCACCTGCAGGTCGGTGACGATCAGCTCGACCCCGGTGGCGGCGCGGGCCGCCGCCTCGACGGCCGCGTCGGCGATGGTCGCGACGGCGCCGCCCTGCATTGCGCCGAAGGAATTCCGGCTCCAGTCGGCGACGGGCACCTCCAGCTCGCCGCGTGCCCGGTCGACCACGTGCACGCCGAGCTCGTCGAGGAGCGGTGCGTGCATGCGCGAGCCGGCGCGCGCCATGCTCGCGGAGCCGGTAGTCATGCTCGTGCTGATGTCGGGGTTGCTCTCACGCCGGGGAAGCACGGCGAAGCTCATCGTCGCGAACCCGAGCTCGAGGCCGGCGCCGTCGTACAGGCCGACCTCGATCACCACCGTGGTCCGGCCCGCGTGGACCACGCGTGCGTGGGCTTCCACGGTGCCGTGCGTCGCGGCGCGCACGAGATGCAGCGTGAGATCCGCGGTCGCGATCCAACCGGGGTGCGCGACCGAGGCGGCCAGGCCGCCGCCGATCACGTCGACGAGCGTGGCCAGCGCGCCGGCGCGCACGGCCCCGTCGGAGGCGCAGAGCTCGGGAACCACCGGCATCGAGGCCCGGCTGGTGCGATCGTCGGAGTGCTCGAAGGAGAGCCGCAGATCGCGCAGCAGGTGCCGGTCGGGCGGATAGGCGGTTTCCATGAGTGGCCGACGTTAGTGAAGGTCGTCGCGTTCGATGTCGAGCCCGTCGGCGCGCTCTCGGACGGTCAGGGTGCACACCTGGCCCTTGGGGTCGACACGGCCGTGCTCGTTGCGCTTGTACACGTGGCCGCGACCGTCGAATGCCCAACCGTGACCCGCGCACACCAGCTCGTCGCCGTCGACGTATCCCTCGGCGAGATCGTGGTCGAGGTGTGGGCACGCGCGGGGCGCGCTGCCGAGCACGCCGCTGCGGCCTCGCCAGACGACGTATTCGTGACCCTCGAGCTCCACGGAGACGACGGCGCCCGGCGCCAGCGCGGCGGGATCCAGGCGCATTCAGCCGGCCCCTTGGCGCCCGCCGGAGCCGGCTTCGCCGAGCGCGGCGTCGACCGTGCGTGCGAGGTCGTCGAGCGGTGCACCGAGCGCGACGGCGCGTCCGAGCACGTGGCACAGCAGCGGGGCGTTCGTCCGCTCGCCGCTCTCGTGCGCGGCGACACCCGCGAGTCGGAGCAGGGTGTCGACATCGGCGTCGGTGAGGGCGAGCGCCGTCGCCTCGATCCCGGAAGCCTTCGCGATCTCTCGGCTGAGCTCGGATATCCACGTCATCACGCCGTCCTGGACGTTGCCGATGTGTCGTTACTTTGCTCGCGGCAGTATGCCGCGCGCGTGCAGCCGATCTTCGATGGGGCCCGCGAGCGCGCCCGCGTACGTCGCGGTGAGATGTGTGTGGTCACGCCGGACGATCACGTGATTGACAACCGGGTCGCACACGGGTTCGCGCGGGCACACGAGATGATTCAGATCGATCGTGAACACGTCGCGGTTGTTCGCCAGCAGGGTGAATGCGTGTTCGAGCGATGTCGGCGCCGGATTGAAGCGGAAGCTGCAATCGGTGCTGCCGTTGGAGAGGCAACCGAGCTGATTGAAGTCGATCGCGGGCGCCAGCGGCGTGGGCTGCAGGATGACGATCTTGCGCCCGGCGCGGTGGAGCAGTTGAACATCGTTCCTCGACGTCGTGGCGAGCGCCCGCTCCGCGGGCGCCGTTGTGGCGAGCAGCGTCTTGCCCCGGACCGGGAGCGACAACACGTTGCCGGGTGCGTCGAAGGCGCGCTCGGCGAGCACGATCACATCGGGGTCGAAGCTCGGGATCATGCGCTGGTACCAGTACCGCACGTGCGCCGGGCATCGGGGCGACTGGTCGAGGCCGTGTCGCTTGAGCAGTTGCCATGGACACGCCGGATAGGAGGCCACTGCGAGTGTGAGCGACTCTCGTTTGGCGATCGCCACGAATGCGGGCGACCACATACGGGCCAGGCTGTCGCCCATGAGCAGGACGCGCGGTCCGGTGCCGTGCACGACGATGCACTCGGTGGCCGCGTGGCCGATGCAGTCGGGCACGGAGGGTATGTCGTTCTGGGCGACATGCCAGTTGACCAACGTGGGACCGATCGGGATCCGAGCCACGGCGACCGAGAGCTCGGCGATGTTGGCGGTGGCGCTCGGTGCCTCGAGGATCGCGGGTACGACCACGAGCCCGGCTACCGCGCTGATGACCAGCGAGACGGCGATGACCGGCAGCCGGATCCGGTCGAGTGCCGTCGACGTGCGGACGGGATGCTCGATCAGCCGAAAGCTGATCGCCGCGAGCAATGTGGCGCCGGTGCCCGAGATGACGAACATCGCGAACGGGCTCGGGTGGTGGTGCAGCCCCACGAGCACCACGATCGGCCAGTGCCACAGATAGGTGGCATACGAGATCCGGCCGAGATACGTGAGTGGTGAGACGGACAGCGCACGATTGACGACTCCCGACGGCGCGCTCTCCAACGCGATGATCAAGACGAACGTCGCGACCACAACCGCGACGCCGCGGGTGATCGCGGACATCCGCACGATCGACGTCCCGAGCACCACGATCGCGCCGAGCGCGATCGGCGCCTCGACTCGCGCCAGCTCGGCGAGGCGGTTCCCGAACTGGAACAGTTGCGGCGTGAGTGCGAGCAGTGCGCCGGCGAGCAGCTGGTACGCACGCGTGTCGGTGCCGTAGTAGGCGCGGTTCACCTGGTGTTCGCCGAGACGCAACGCCCACGTCGCCGACGCGACGATCGCGGCGAGCACGACGAGACGCAACAGCACCCACCGGCTGCGGCCCGCGACGCGCGTGAGGAAGTAGAGGCCGCCGAGCAACAGCGGCCACGTCAGGTAGAACTGCTCCTCGACCGCGAGCGACCAAAAGTGCAGCACCGGACTCGAGTTGACGTTGGTCGCGAAATAGTCGGTCGACGTCTGGAGGAAGTGCCAGTTCGCGAAGTACAGGAACGCGGCTCGGAAGTCGCCGACCGCGATGAAGGCTTGCAGCGGCGACGCCACGATCAGGTACGCGATCGCGGCCACTACGAGCAGCACCGCCGCCGCGGGAAGGATCCGGCGAAAACGTCTGGAGTAGAAGCGCCGGAAGTCGACGCGGCCGATGCGGGTCAAGTCGCCGAGCAGGATCCTCGTGACGAGGAATCCGGAGAGCACGAAGAACACGTCGACGCCGATGAAGCCGCCGGAGAAGCTCGCGAGACCGGCGTGGAACGCCACGACGAGGTAGACCGCGATGCAGCGCAAGCCATCGAGATATGGCCGATACCGCAACTCGACCACTGGATCGAGGTGGCGCGTCCCGCGCTGATCCATGTGCCGCCCTCGGAGTCGAGGACAAGTCTAGGTTCAGGCCACGAGGGCGCTCCATGCCGAACGGTGCTCGTCGTCGATGATGCCGATCTCGCTCGAGAAGGTCGTGAGCTTCGAGAGACCGGCCGCGATCGTCGCCCGGTGATGCGGATTGGTGCGAGCGGCCTCGAGCCCGCCGGCGATTCCGAGATGTTCGTACACCGCGGGATCGACGCTCAGGTCCGCGACGACCGCCACGAGGACCGGTGCGGCATCGGCGACGACGCGCCGGTCGTCCTCGCTCAGGGTCGGCACGATCTCGGCGAGGTAGGTCTTGGCGAAGCTCACGTGGCGAGCCTCCTCGAGCACGTGCAGCCGGGCCATGCCCCTCGAGATCGGGTGCACGCGCTCGTCGCGCATCGTGGCCCGGTTCGAGGAGTCGAGCATCTCCTCGACCGCGAGGATCA
>CAZLEC010000230.1:0-6904 GCA_964558245.1 uncultured Burkholderiales bacterium
GGCTCCACGTCGGCGAGCCGGCAGACGATGATGTCGGGCGGCGCGGTCGAGCAGGTGTGCCGCGCCGCGCGCTCCGAGTTGGAGGCGCGCGCGAACGGCGCCGACGTCGACCTCGCCGCGCTCACTGATGCCGTCCCCGTCGACGTCACCGAGGAGTACCACCACCGACTGACGCACCCGCTCGACGCCGACGGGCAGGGCGACGCCCACGTGTCATTCGCGTGCGCGGCGCACCGCGCCGTGGTCGACGTCGATCCCGAGCTCGGCCTCGTACGCGTCGTGCACCTCGCGACGGCCCAAGACGTCGGGCGGGTCCTCAACCCGCTCCAGGTCACGGGCCAGATCGAAGGGGGCATCGCGCAGGGCGTCGGCCTGGCGGTCATGGAGGAGCTGGTGCTCGAAGGCGGGCGGGTGCGCAACCCGAGCTTCACCGACTACCTGATCCCGACCGCGCTCGACATGCCGACGGTCGAGGCCACGGTGATCGAGGAGCCGGAGCCGGGTGCCCCGTTCGGAGCGAAAGGGGTGGGCGAGCCGCCGACGATCTCGTCGACGCCGGCGGTCGTCGCCGCGATCCGGGCCGCGACCGGGGCACCGTGTATGCGCGTACCGGTGCGCCCGCGTGACATCGTGTAGCGATGTCGGAAGCCATCGAGGCGCTGCGGGTGTCGCTCCCGCGGCTGCGCGCCCGCCTCGACGCGCTCGCCGAGATCGGCGCGATCGCCGGCGGCGGCTGCGCCCGGCTCGCCCTCACCGACGACGATCGGCGTGGCCGTGATCTGGTGGTCACCTGGATGCGCGATCTCGGGCTGCGCGTCGACGTCGACGAGATCGGCAACGTCGTCGGCACGTGGCCGCCCGACGGGTCGGGTGCGCCGGTCCTCACCGGCAGCCACATCGACACGGTCGCGACCGGGGGTCGCTTCGACGGCACGTTGGGGGTGCTCGCCGGCCTCGAGGTGATCGAGACGGTGATCGGCGCCGGCGTCGAGCTCGCCCGGCCGATCGCGGTCGCGTTCTTCACCGACGAGGAGGGCAGCCGGTTCGCGCCCGACATGCTCGGCAGCCTCGTGTTCGCCGGCGGCCTCGCGCTCGAGGAGGCACTGCCGATCCGCGCGATCGACGGCGCGGTGCTCGGCGAAGAGCTGGTGCGCATCGGGTACGCGGGGCCCGAGCCCTGCCCCGCGCTCGCGCCGCGCGCGTACGTCGAGTTGCACATCGAACAGGGTCCCGTGCTCGAGGCCGAGGGCGTGACGATCGGCGCGGTCACGGGCGTGCAGGGCATCTCGTGGACCGAGCTGACGGTCACCGGCCAGTCGAACCACGCCGGGACCACTCCCATGTCGATGCGGCACGACGCCGGCTATTCGGCGGCGGCGATCACGGAATTCGTGCGCCGCCTGGCGACCGAGCTCGGCCCGCCGCAGGTTGCGACAGTCGGCCGGATCGAGCTCCACCCGAACCTCGTCAACGTCGTGGCGGCGCGCGCGACCCTCACCGTCGACCTCCGCAATACCGACGCGACGGTGCTGGCCCGCGCCGAGGAACGGCTGCGAGCGTTCTGCGCCGACCTGGCTCGGACCGAGGGCGTCGCGATCACGTCGCGCGCGCTCGCCCGGTTCGATCCGGTCGACTTCGACGCACGCGTGATCGCGCTGGTCGAGGAGGTTGCGGCCGATCACGGTCATTCGACGCGGCGCATGCCTTCGGGCGCGGGTCACGACGCGCAGATGCTCGCGAGGATCTGTCCGGCCGGGATGGTGTTCGTCCCCAGCGCGAAGGGGATCAGCCACAATCCGGCCGAGCACACCGACGACGTGGATCTCGAGGCAGGCGCCAACGTCTTGCTGCACGTGCTCCTGCGGCTGGCCACACGATGACGCGCGAGGTCGTGGTCGCGGCCGCGCAGATGGGACCGGTCGCGCGCCGCGAGACGCGGGAGGCGGTCGTGGAACGCCTGCTCGTGATGCTGCGCGACGCCGCGGGCCGGGGCGCCGAGCTCGTCGTGTTCCCGGAGCTCGCGCTCACGACCTTCTTCCCGCGATGGGACCTCCCCGAGGCCGAGCTGGCCTCGTTCTTCGAGACCGAGATGCCCGGGCCCGCGACGCAGCCCTTGTTCGACGAGGCGCGGCGCCTGCGAGTCGGCTTCCACCTCGGCTACGCCGAGCGCACTCCCGACGGTCGCCGGTACAACACCGCGATCCTCGTGGAACGCGACGGGAGCGTCGTCACGCGGTACCGCAAGGTGCACCTGCCCGGCCACGAGGAGCCCGAGCCCTGGCGCCCGTTCCAGCACCTGGAGCGGCGCTACTTCGAGCCGGGCCGGGAGGGGTTCCGGGTGCATCGTGCGTTCGGCGGCCTGGTGGGCATCGCGATCTGCAACGATCGCCGCTGGCCGGAGACCTATCGCGTCCTCGGCCTGCAGGGGGTCGAGCTGATCTGCATCGGCTACAACACGCCGGTCCACTACGCCCCCGACCCGGCCCAGGATCGCCTGGCGGGGTTCCACAACAACCTCGTGATGGCGGCCGGCGCCTACCAGAACGGCACCTGGGTGGTGGGGGTCGCGAAGGGCGGCGTCGAGGAGGGGGTCGAGGGCCTCTGCGAGAGCCAGATCATCGCACCGTCGGGGGAGACGGTCGTCCGGGCCTCGACCACGGCCGACGAGGTGCTGGTCGCGTCGTGCGACCTGGAGCTCGGCGCCGCCTACAAGCGGACGGTGTTCGACTTCGAGCGGTACCGCCGACCGGAGATGTACGGGCCGATCACGGCCCAACGAGGCGCCGAGCCCCCCGGCTGATCCCGAGCCCCCGCCCGAGGTCCACTCCAGGTCGATGCGTCTGTGGCCGACACATCGTGTGGTTCACAGACGCCTCAGGGGATTGGTGAGGATGGGGTCAGGTCGACACCTTGAGCCCCGCTTGCCCCAGAAGGCGGTTTCGGCGATCATTCGAGGCAATTCGGCCGCTATGGAGGGCCACGTGCAGAAGATATCTGAACGGGTACCTCAGGCGGTTCGGCCCCCGCGGCCGGCCGACGTCGTGCCCGCGGCCGCGCCCGCGAAGCCGAAGGCAGCGCCCACGTGCATCTTCTGCGACCGCCCGAGCGGATCGGTGGAGTTCGCGTGGCCCGAGTGGCTGTGCCGCTTCCTGATCGAGTGCCACGACGTGACCCGCCTCCAACAGCGCGCCGCCGAGTCGGACCTCGCGATCCTCGATCGCATGGAGCGCGAGGTCGACACCACCATCACCCGCGTGTGCGACAACTGCCGCGACGGTTGGGTACGGCGTCTCGACGACGACGTGAAGCCGTTCCTGAAGCCGATGGTGACCGGCCAACCGACGCGGCTGTCGCCGGCGCACCAATGGCTGCTCGCGCGCTGGGCGGCGAAGACGGCAGTCGTCCTGGAATGCTCGCTCGACACGCCGGTGCGCACCCCGAGAGACGAGTGCGAGCACCTGCGCAAGGTCGGGGTCCGCGCGGGCACGCAGGTGCTCGTCGGTCGTTACGACGGCGAGTCGCAGGTGCTCACCTACGAGCGGGATCTGTTCAGCCGGACGATCGACGGCGAGCAGCGATTCTTCCCGCAGGCATCGTTGGTGATCGGACAGCTCTTCATACAGGTGTTCGCCGGACCCTGGCGGAGTGGGTTACCGGAGTTGGTGCGCCAGTCGTCGCAACCGCTTCTCGCGCTCGCGGCCGGCTCCGGTGAGGACATCATGTGGCCGCCGGCGTCGGCGATCGACGACGGCCGCTACGAGCTCGCGCGCTTCGGTGTGCTGGCCGGTGGGGCGGCGTGGGCGGCCGGCGACGAGCGCGGGACCGAGGCCACGGTCTCTCTACACGACTGAGCGCGTCAGTCCCTTCGAACCGCGCGCGATCTCGAGTGCAGTCGCGTGCTCGCGGAGGACATGCGTGAGCAGGTCGGCGCTCGAATGCGCGACGGCGAAGTACCGGCGCAAGCGGCGACCACTCCACCGGTACGGATGGCGGGCACGAGGTCGCAGCACGACCTCGGTCGAGTAGGCGTCCCACGCGTTGATCTCGATCTCGAGTTGCACGACCTTTCGACCGCGCCGGCTCAGCACCGTCGCCGGCGCGCACCACGACGCGCCTTCGAGGCCGAACGGAGGGAACATCACGCCGAACGGCGCATCGAGCTGCACGCGCGTGCCGTCGGAGCCGACGTCGAAGACGGCGCCGCCCCGAATCAGGTGGGGAGCGCACAGCACGTGCTCGATCGTGGAGAGCGGGAGACTGATACGTCTTTGCAGGACGAATGTGGGCCAGTCGAGCATCATGGGAGGGGCCTCTCTGTCGACGTCGGATGTCCCCCCGTTGTCGACCCTCAGTATCGGTGCCCCAGGTAACGGGCGGCGCACGGCAAGATGACGGCCGTGCGAATCCCGGCTGAGCAACGCGTGATGCCCGGCCCGTCAGGATCCGCTCAGGGAGCGGCGCAGAGGTCGATTCCCTTCGCGGTGACGATGTGCGCAACCGCGTTCTCGAGGCGCGACCGGCTGATCCGGCCGTCTCGGACGGCGGTCACGATCGCATCGACCGTCTGCGTGGTCACGACGCCCGGATCCGTCTCCTCGGAGAGGAACATGTCGGCGCCGGCGGAGAGCGCCGCGGTCGCGGCCCGAGGCACCGCGTAACCGATATCGCGCAACGCCGCGGCCGACAGCGAGTCCGTGAGCACGAGCCCGTCGTAGCCGAGGCGATCGCGCAACACACCGGTGATCGCCGTGGGCGAGATGCCGGCGGGGAGCGTGGTGAGCCCGGGCACGACCGCGTTCGCGACCATGATCGCCGGTACACGCGCGGCGACGGCGTCGGCGAACGGCACGAGGCCGACCCGTTGCAGGTCGGACCACGGCTGGGTCGTGGCCGGTGTCACGTCGGTGTTGCCGCTCGCGCTGCCGAGTCCGGGGAAGTGCTTCGCGACGGCGATGACGCCGCCTGCGCCCAAGCCGGCCGCGAACGCGCGCGCGTCGGCCGACGCGGTCACCTCGTTCGCGCTGAACGAACGCGAGCCGTCGGGGTCACGGTCGTCGGGACCCGGACCGCCGTCGACGTCGAGGACCGGCGCGAGGTCCATCGTCACGCCCACGGCACGCATGCGCAGTGCGAGCACCCGCGCGGTCTGTTCGATCTCTGCGGGCGTCATCGTCGCGCCCATCTCCCGTGCCGACGGCACCGAGCCCACGAGGTTGGCCATGCGTTGCACGGCGCCACCTTCTTCGTCGGCCATCACGAACGGCGCGACGCCGCGCGGCGCCGACGCGCGCAGGTCGGAGAGCTGGCGGGCGAGGTCCGCCGGCGCCGACGCGCCGAACAGGATGACACCGCCGACACCACTGGCGACCTCCTGCGCGACCGCCGCCACGTCGGACTCCTGCACCGGCACGACGATCGTCTGCGCCGCGAGCCGCGCGAGGGTCCACGAAGCGAGGACGTCGGTCGTGCGGCACGCGCGGGTCGTCGTCGTCGGCTGTCGCGAGGTTGACGTCGGCGCCGAGGCCGTGGTCGAGGCGCCGGGCGCGGCGCGGCGAGCGGAGCCCGAACAGCCCGCGAGCGCGCACAGGATCGAGAGCGCAATGAATGTCAGCGCGAAGTGACTGCGCGTCGACGCGGGCGGTCTCACGGAACGGGAGTATCAGTAGAAGTGCTGCGAGTTGGCCGCCGGCGGTTGCGTACGGCCCGCCGGACCCTGCCCGAAGAGCCACAACAGATTTCCCGTCATGGCGGCGACCGTGCGGAACGAGCACGACGTGCACGGCGCGAGCGCGGGGATCCAGTTGTTGGTCCCGCTGTCGAAGATGCCGGCCCCGCTCGGTTCCACGTGGTACGTCATGTCGGAGTAGACGTATCCCTGCGTCGCGCCCAACGTGCTCTGCGCATGGCGGAGCGAGATCGGCGAATGGCCGAGGATCTGCACCCCGGGGGGATGCGAGTGCGGGTCGAACTGGTCGAAGTCGGAGGCCAGCAGGCCCGGGATCTTCGAACCGTCGTGCAAGCCGGTGTCACGGTAGATCCACGCCGACGCGTCGGCCACCACGAAGTCGTCGGGCTGCGCGCCGGGCTCGACGTAACCGGCGTACGTCGCGCCGACGAAGCTGTCGGCCGACCAGCTCGACGGTGGCGACGACCACGTGTTGCCGGTCACTTCGAGCGGATCGCCGTGATGGTCGAGGGGATCGGCCCGGCCGTCGCGGTAGTCGACCTCTTCCCGGTCGGCGCCGAGGGGCGAGTCCTCGAGGCGCACGTGGCGCAGGATCGGACTCGCGGCGAAGAACGCGACGTTCACGCCGTGCGCGGCCGCGTTCTGCACCGCGAGTCGCTCGTGCAACGACCAGCACTCGTCGTGCCCAAGTGACAGCACCGCGCGGTGCTGCAACAGATAGTCGGGGTGTTGTTGCAGCGTGAGATCGGTCGCGTAGGTCACGTCGAGGCCGTGCTGCTCTGCGAAGCGCACGAGTGGGTACTCGTTGCCGAGAAAGTCACCCGACCCGTCGCCGTAGCCGTACGGACGGTCGAAGGACACGACGCGCGCCCGGCTGCAGATGGGATAGACGTTCGACGGGCATTCGCCCTTGCCGGCGTAGAAGTCGTAACCGCCGTACTCGTTCCACGCCTGCCAGGTGAAGATGTCGTTCTTCACGACGTAGGCCGCGTGGCTCTTCGGCTCCCAGACCGTGAGGGGAACGTAGCTGCGTTGACCGTGATCGCCCACGAGCTCGAGCAGGTAGTCGCCCGGTACGAAGGCCGAGGTCAATCGGATGCCCAACGAGCGCGACCAGTTCGCGCACGACACCATGTGGGTGTCGGAGGTCAACGTGCACGCCGGTTGCTCGTGACCGCTCACCGGTGACGACGTCCAGACGCGGCGCGCGCCGACCCC
>CAZLEC010000231.1:0-6883 GCA_964558245.1 uncultured Burkholderiales bacterium
CGCCGAGTCCGAGACCGGCCCGGCGCTCGCGCAGGTCGGCCTCGAGCGGGCCGCGCCCGACCGCGACGAAGCGGGCCGAGTCGACCTGGCGGATGACCTCCCGCGCCGCGACGAGCAGGTCGGGGTAGCCCTTCGTGGCCCGCAGGTTCGCCACGGTTCCGATCAGGATGTCGGCGGGGGACACGCCGAGGTCGGCGCGGACCTGCTCGCGGTCGTGGCTCTCGCGCCGCACCTCGGCGGCGTCGACCCCGTACCGCACGACGCGGCTGTGCCGGCGGATCCGGGCGGGCAGCGAGTCGTGCACGGCCGCCGACACCGAGAGGTGCGTCTCGGAGGCGCTCGCGCTGAGCCGGTCGGCGAACCGGGTCAGTGGTGTATGACTCGACCAGACATTGTGCTCCGTGACCACTGTGCGTGGTCGTGAGCGGCTGGGGAGAGAGCGCAGCGCCAGTCGGGCACCGACGGCGACGAGCGGCGAGTGGATGTGCACGACGTCGAAATGTCCCGCTCGGACCATCTGGCGCAGACGGAGGATCCAGCGGGGGTCCCACGACGACCGGGCGTCGAGGCACCGGACCGGCCGGCAGCCGTGCTCCTCCAAGGTCGCAGCTAGGGTCGATTTCTCGGGCAGAAGGTAGGCCACGGCCGGTTCGGTCCGGCCCGGATCGCGGTAACGGGCGCTCTGGACGAGCAATCGCTCGGCGCCGCCCGCCCCCAGTCCTTTAATGAGCCAAAGGACTCTCAAGGGTCGGTCATCTTGACCGACTTCGTACTGTGCGGCGATCACGCTCGGTAGTATCCTCAATTTGGACGGGAAGCCAAATTTGCCGCGTTGAGAGCGGTCGTTATGTGCATTAGGTGGGGAACGGCCAGTCTCTCCCCACGGTGCTCGAGTGCGGAGGACCAACCCTGAGCGTTCAATACGTCCTCCGCGCCATCCAACGGCGTTGGCGGCTGGTCGCTGGGATCGGTTTGCTCACCGTTGTCGCGGTCGGGATCTTCGTATTCGGGCGAAAGCACCACGCCGAGCCGGTGCGCTACCGGAGCATCGTGACCGAACGCGTCGCGCAACCGCCGCCGAAGTCGGAGAAGTCCAACTCGAAGAAGAAGAGCACGACCTCGACCACCGCGCCTCCGGTCAATCTCGTGCTCTCCGGGCCCCAGAAGTTCGCGCTCCAGCGCGGCATCCGCAATCTGGCCCTGAAGAAGTCGCACCTCCGGGCCAACGCCGGCATCGGATTCGCCTCGCGCCTCGACGACACCGGGACGCTGCTCTCGATGATCGTGACCGCGCCGACCCGGCTGCAGGCCAAGACGGTCGCGCACAACTGGGCCAGCGTGTTCGGCAGCGCGCGCAAGGCGAACGCGCGGAACCTGCTCATCAAGCAGCGCCATCACGTGCAGGTGCACGTCACCACCCTGCACAACGAGCTGCAGCGCATCGACGCGCAGCTCGTGCGGCTGATGCCGATCGTGTACCACGGCGTACTCCGTTACGACTCGCCCAACGGCTCGCTCCGGAGCAACAGCAAGAACGGCAGCTCCGGCCCGCCGCCGGTGCCGGAGCAGGGTTCGGTCCACGCGCTGAACCTCGCGTTCGAGCGCATCCAGCTGTTGTCGGCCATCGAGAAGTTCGGCCAGGAGGCCGCGGCCGAGCGCTTCGCCGCGTTGACCCCCAACGTGTTCGCCCAGCCCGTCTCCCAGACCCCGCCGACGCGCGTCGCGAAGGTCCAGGCCACCACCCTCCCGGCGCTCGGCGGCCTGTTCGGTGGGCTGTTGTTCGCGCTCGGCGCCGCACTGCTGGTCGACCGGGCCGACCGCACGATCCGCGACCCCGAGGAAGCCGCGCTCACGTTCTCGGCGCCGGTGCTCTCGATCATCCCCGCCGACGGCGACGAGTTCGCGGTGGTGGCCGAGCCCAACTCGCTGGCCGCCGAGGCGTACCGCGGCTTGGCCGCGATGTCGATCGCCACCGACCGATTACCCAAGGCGATGATGGTGAGCAGCCCTACCGGCGACGCCCACGCGCAGGTCGCCGCGAACTTCGCGGCCGCGTTGTCGCGTCTGGGACTCAAAGTTGCGTTGATGGCGATGTCGGTCGAGCAGGACTGGTTCCTCGAGGCGTTCACCACCACGGGTTCCGACATGGCCCGCCTGCCCGAGCTCTTGCTGCGGGCCCAGAGCGGCACCTTGCCCGCGGGCTGGCGCGACGGGTTGCCGGTGACGGAGTTCGCGCCCAACCTCGTCGTCGTCCCGCCCGCCGACGAGCCGCTGCTGCACCTGCCGATCGACGGGTTGCCCGCGCTCTTGCAGGAGCTGGCCGACGGCGGTGTCGACGTGACCGTGATCGCGGGGCCGCCGATGCTCGAAGAGGCCGACGCGACGATCGTGGCGTGGGCCACCCGCAACGTGCTGTGGGCCATCATCCCGGGCGAGGTCACCCGCGCGGAGGCGCGTGCGGCGGCGTCCCGGATGGAGCTGGCCGGGGTCACGCCGTTCGGCGTGGTGATGGTCGAACCGCAGACCATCGGGGTCTGACATGACCGTCACGCGGCGCGCCGTCACGGGCGCGCGGCAGGCAGTGAAGGTCGCGTCCGCGGCCGCCGATCGTTGGCGCGCTCCGGCCGCCGGCGTCGTCGTGTTGCTGTACCACCGGGTGGGCGGGGGATCGACGCTCGAGATCGACCTCGACGCGGCGCGCTTCGACGAGCAGATGTCGGCGGTTGCCGCGTCGGGCCGCGCGGCTCCGCTCGGCGACGCGCTCGAACAGCTCGCGGCGCCCGACTCGGTGTCGCGCCCGGCGACGTCTTCGATCGTCGTCACCTTCGACGACGGCACCGCGGATTTCGTCGACGTGGCGTTGCCGATCCTCGTGCGCCACCGCGTGCCGGCGACCCTCTACGTCGCGACCGACTTCGTGGAAGGCGAGCGCGAGTTTCCCGTGGGAGGCCGGCCCGTCTCCTGGTCGGCGTTGCGCGACGCGTGCGCGACCGGCCTCGTCAGCGTCGGCTCCCACACGCACACCCACCGACTCTTCGACCGGATCTCCGAGGCGGATGCTGCGAGCGAGCTCGATCGGTCGATCGAGTTGATCGGCGCCCGGCTCGACCGGCCCGCGCCCGACTTCGCGTACCCGAAGGCCGTGCCCGGTCCACCGGCGATCGCCCGGCTCGTGCGCGAGCGTTTCCGCTCCGCGGCGCTGGCGGGCACGCGCGTGAACCCATGGCACGGCACCGACCCGTACCGCCTCGCCCGCTCGCCGATCCAGGTCAGCGACGGCATGCAGTACTTCGAGCGGAAGCTCGCGGGCGGCATGGGGCTCGAGGACTCCCTGCGGCGCACGATGAACCGGGTGCGCTACGCGAAGGCCCACACGTGAGCGGGGCCCGCCCGATCCTGGTGCACGTGACCACGACCGACATCAGCCTCGAGTGGCTGTTGGGTCCGCAGCTCGAAGCGTTCGCGGCCGCGGGCTTCGAGGTGATCGGGGTCTCCGCGCCCGGCCCCTACGTCGAATCGCTCGAGCGGCGCGGCATCCGGCACGTGCCCCTGCACCACGGCACCCGTTCGTTCGCGCTCTCCGAGGACGCGCAGGCGCTGCCCGAGCTCGTGGCGATCTTCCGCCGGCTCCGGCCCGCGATCGTGCACACGCACAACCCGAAGCCGGGCCTCTACGGACGCGTCGCTGCCCGCGTCGCGCGCGTGCCGGTGGTGGTGAACACCGTGCACGGTCTCTACGCGCAGCGTCGGGACCCGATGGCCAAGCGCGCGCTCGTGTACTCGATCGAACGCCTGGCCGGGCTGTTCGGACAGGCCGAGCTCATCCAGAATCCGGAAGACCTCGAGACGCTGGCCGGCCTCGGCGTGCCGCGCCGCAAGCTCACCTTGCTCGGCAACGGTGTGGACCTCTCGCGGTTCGATCCGGCGGCCGTGCCGGCCGACGACGCGCGGGTCGCGCGCGCGGAGCTCGGGGCGTGCGAACCTACCGACGTGGTCGTGGGCCTCGTCGGGCGCCTCGTGCGCGAGAAGGGCTACCTCGAGGTGTTCGAGGCGGCCCGGTTGCTGCACGAGCACGTGCCGCGGGTGCGCTTCGCGATCATCGGCGACGCCGACGACGAGAAGGGCGACGCGCTGAGCGCCGACGACCGCGCGCGTGCGGAGGCGGCGGGCGTGCGCTTCCTGGGCCGGCGTTTCGACGTGGCCCGCCTCTACGCGGGGATGGACGTGCACGTGCTGGCGTCGCACCGCGAGGGCTTTCCGAGGTCGCCGATGGAAGCTGCCGCGATGGGTCTGCCCGTCGTGGCGACCGACATCCGAGGCTGCCGGGAGGTCGTGGAGCCGGGCGTGACCGGCCGCCTCGTCGCGCCGCGCGATCCGCGGGCGTTGGCGGCCGCGATCGCCGAGCTGGCCGACGACGCCGAGTTGCGCCGCCGCTTCGGGAGCGCCGGCCGCGAGAAGGCGGTACGCGAGTTCGACGACCGGCGCTGCGTCGAGATCACGTTGGAGACCTATCGCCGGCTGCTCGGCGATCGCGCGCCGGCGGCCGCGGCGCCGGCGACGTGAGCGAGACTTCCGAGGCCGAAGTCCGCTTGCGGTTCGCGACGGTTGCCGACGCCGACGCGGTCGCCGCGCTGCACGCCGAGCGCATCGCCGAAGGCTTCCTCGTGACCCTCGGCGCACCGTTCCTGCGCCGGCTGTACCGCCGCATCGTTCGCTCGCCGCGTGCGTTCGTGCTCGTGGCCGACGCTCCGACCCGCGGGGCCGAGCCGCGGCGGCTGTGCGGATTCATCGCGGTGGCCGACGACACCGGCGCGCTGTACCGCGAGTTCTTGTTCCGCGACGGCGTCACCGCGGCCGTCGCCGCGTTGGGCGGAGTCGCCCGGGCTCCGTTCGCGGTGTGGGAGACCTTGCGGTACGGGCTGCGCGGTGGTGGCGAGGCGACCGGAGCGGAAGTGCTCTCGACCGCCGTGGCCGCCGACTGCGGGCGCCGGGGCGTCGGCACCCGGCTCGTGCAGACCGCGCTCGACGAGTTGCGGCGGCGGGGCGCGGCATCGGCGCGGGTGGTGACCGCGGTCGGCAACGTCGGCGCGCTGAAGGCGTACGAGCGGGGCGGGTTCCGCGCCGACGGCATCGACGAGGTGCACCGCGGTGTGCCGCAACAATTGCTCGTATGGCCCTGATCGTCGCGTTCGTGGTGGCGGTGGTCGCGACGCCGCTCGCGGCCCGGCTCGCGACGCGCTTGGGAATTGTCGACCGGCCCGGTCCGTTGAAGGTGCACTCGCGACCGGTTCCGTACCTCGGCGGCTTGGCCGTGCTCGTTGCGCTCGTCGCGCCGATCGTGAGCGCTCGGCCGTCGCTGCTCGTCCCGCTCGCGCTGGCCGGCGCGCTGGGGTTCGCCGACGACGCGACCGATCTCCCTCCGGTGCTCCGCCTCGTCGCCGAGGTCGGCATCGGTCTGGGAGCGGCATGGGTCGCGGCGCCGCACGACGCGGGGCACGTCGCGTTGGGGGTGTTGGCGGTGCTCGTGCTCGTCAACGCCGTGAACCTGCTCGACGGTCTCGACGGCCTCGCGGCCGCGGTGGTCATGCTCGGCGCCCTCGGCTCGTTCGTGGTGCTCTCCGGCGCGAGTGCGACGCTGGCGCTCGCGCTCGCGGGATCGCTCGCCGGTTTCCTCGTGTGGAACGCCCCGCCCGCGCGGGTGTATCTCGGAGATGCCGGGAGCTACCTGATCGGCACCGCGCTCGCGATGTTGTTCATTGCGGCCGCGCAGCGACACGCGGCGGTGGTGAGCGGCGCGCTGCTGTTCGCCGGAGTGCCGGTGGCCGACACCGCGGTCGCGATCGTGCGCCGCATGCGGGCCGGCACACCGCTGCTGCGCGGCGACCGGGGCCACGTGTACGACCAGCTCGTCGATCGCGGATGGTCGGCGAAGGTCGCGGTGTTGTCGTGCGTGGTGGCCCAGGCCGCGCTCACCGGCGCGGGGATCGGGATCGCGTCACTGTCGGGTGGAGTCGCGGTCGCGGTCGCGGCGGCGACGGTTGCGGCGGTGGGTGTCGCCGCGATTGCGGTGTTCACGTCGCCGCGCGCTTGGACACCCGGACATGAGTAGGTATGGGTAGCGTGGCGGCCATGTCGAGCGGGGGGCGGGGTCTGCGGCTCGGTTTCGTCGAGCCGCACCTGCAGCGATTCGGCGGGATCCGGCGCATGGTGGAGTTCGCGAACCGCCTCGTCGCGCGCGGTCATCGCGTGACCTTCTACCTGCCCGCCGAAGCCGAGATGCGGTGCACGTGGATGCGTTGCGACGCCGCGATCAAGCCGATCACCGAAGGTTTCGGCGACGAGCTCGATGTCGTCGTCTTCAACCACGAGCCGCAGTGGCACCTCCTCGATCGGTTCGAGCGGGCCCGGCGTCGCGTGTTCTACGCGTTGCACTACGGCCAGCTCTACAACAAGGAAGGCAGCTGGGAGAGCGTCCGCGCGCCCGTCGACCTGCAGCTCGCGAACAGCAACTGGACCGCCGATCAGATCTTCGCGGAGACCGGTTACCGCCCGACCGTGCAGCTCGGCGGGGTCAACCGCGACGTGTTCCGGCCGTATCCCGGCCCGAAGCGCTTCCCGCTCCTGTGCAGCGGGGAGCAGCAACGCGCGTGGAAGGGCACCGACACGATCCTCGAGGCCGGCGAGCTGCTCGGCATCCCGGTGGAGCGGTACGCGGGAAAGAACCTCGACCAGCCCGCGCTCGGTCGTGAGTACGCGGCGGCCCGCGTGTTCGCGGTCGGCAGCTGGTTCGAGGGTTTCTGCCAGCCCGGGCTCGAAGCGCTCGCCTGCGCGGCGCCGTTGGTGACCACCGACAACGGCGGATGTCGCGAGTACGCGATCGACG
>CAZLEC010000232.1:0-6874 GCA_964558245.1 uncultured Burkholderiales bacterium
GTCGCGTTGCTCGCCTATTACGCGTGCGGGTTCGCGTTCCAGTTCGGAGGGGTGGCGCCCGTCGGGAACTTGGGCGGCACGTCGCCACTCTCCGGGCTGCTCGGGCACGGCAACTCGGCGATCCTCGGCACCCACGGGTTCTTCCTGCAGACAGGCGGTTCCTACGACGTCGGGGTGATGGCGTTCTTTCTCTTCCAGGTCGTGTTCATGGAAACGGCCGGGTACATCATCATCGGCGCCATCGCGGAACGCATCAACTTCCGGACGTTCATCCTCGCCGAGCTCGCGATGGGCGCGCTCATCTATCCCGTGTTCGGCATGTGGATGTGGGGCGGCGGGTGGCTCTCGCAACTCGGCAACTCACTGAGCCTCGGCCACGGCGCCGTCGACTTCGCCGGATCCGGCGTGGTGCACGCGACCGGAGGCTGGGCCGCGCTCGCGTTGGCGATGCTCCTCGGGCCCCGCATCGGCAAATACAAGGCGGACGGCACACCCCGGGCGTTCCCGGGCCACAACCTGCCGTTCGTCGTCGTCGGCACGCTCGTCCTGGTGTTCGGATGGATGGGCTTCAACCCCGGCTCGACCTTCGGCGCGACCGACCTTCGGATCGGTCTCGTCGCAGTGAACACGCTCCTCGCGGCGTGCTTCGGTCTGGTGGTCGCGATGGGTTGGACATGGAGCAAGTGGGGGAAGCCCGACATCTCGATGTCGTGCAACGGCATGCTCGCCGGCCTCGTCGCGATCACCGCACCCTGTGCGTTCGTCGCACCGTGGGCGGCCGTGATCATCGGCGCGGTCGCGGGCGTGCTCGTCGTGTACAGCGTCGAGTTCTGGGACCGCCGCCACATCGACGACCCGTGCGGCGCGATCTCGGTGCACGGGGTGAACGGCGCCTGGGGTGTGCTCGCGGTCGGGCTCTTCGCCGACGGCACCTACGGCCAGGGCTGGAACGGAGCGAAGCTCAACAGCGTCCACGGCGTGCAGGGGCTGTTCTACGGCGACGCCGGACAGCTCGTGGCCCAGCTGTTCCACGTCGTGATCGGGTTCGCCTGGGCGTGGGGCGCGATGTGGCTGATCTTCGCGGTCGTCAAGCGATTCGTGCAGATCCGCGTGTCGCCCGAAGTCGAGATCCAGGGCCTCGACGTGCCGGAGTTCGGCGTGCTGGCCTATCCCGACTTCGTGCTCGCCTCGACCCACGTCGGTGGACATGCAAGTGTGACCGCCGCATCCGCCAAGCCCGCCGGTTCCGATTCCGGGAGGACCTCATGAGGCTCGTCACCGCGCTCGTCAAGCCGTTCAAGCTCGACGACGTCAAGGAAGCACTGACGGGTCTCGGACTGCCCGGCATCACGATCACGGAGTCCAAGGGCTTCGGCCGCCAACGCGGGCACACCGAGGTGTACCGCGGCGCCGAATACACCGTGGAGTTCGTGCCCAAGGTGCGCATCGAGGTGCTGACCGACGACGACAATGCCCGGCGCGTCGCCGACACGATCGTCAACGCAGCGCGTACGGGCCAGATCGGCGACGGTAAAGTCTGGATCTCACCCGTCGACACGGTCATCCGTGTCCGCACCGGCGAGATGGACCACGACGCGATTTAGCGAAGAACGCAAGGCGATTCTCTCGGACGAGAACCTCCAGGGCCTGGCCTTGTGCCAGGCCCTGGCCGGTCTCGCGGATCGTTGGTTGTCCGAGCTCCTCGGCGAGGAGCCCGACGTCGCGCTCGTCGCCTTCGGCGGTTACGGACGGTTCGAGCTCGCGCCCGGCAGCGACCTCGACGTGTTGCTCCTGCATCGCAACCGCCGCGACATCGACGAGGTCGCGCGACGGGTGTGGTACCCGATCTGGGAAGAGGGCATCGCGCTCGACCACGGCGTCAAGACCGTCGACGAGGCGCTGAAGGTTGCCGACCGGGATCTCAAAGCCGCCCTCGGCCTGCTCGACGCCCGCACGATCGCCGGCGACGCGAAGCTCGGCGACGAGCTCGCGCGGCGCGCGCTCGACAGCTGGCAACGGAAGCACAAGAAGTGGCTGCGATCGCTCGCCGACGCGACCGCGCTCCGCCATCACCGATTCGGCGACGTCGCGTTCTTGCTCGAGCCCGACCTCAAGGAGGGTCGGGGCGGTCTGCGCGACGTCACCGCGCTGCGCGCCACGACGCTGGCGATCCCGACCTTGCCGGCGCTCGAGCCGGCGTTCGTCGAGGCGGCCAACACGTTGCTCGACGTGCGCGTCGCGCTGCACCGCACGACGGAGAAAGGCACTGATCGCCTCGTGTTGCAGCAACAAGAGGCGGTGGCCGAGACGCTCGGCATCGGCAACACCGGCGCGCTGATGCACATGATCTCGAGCGCGGCGCGCACGATCGGATGGACCAGTGACGACCGGTGGCGCCGCATCGAGAGCTATCTCAAGGGCCCGAGCGGCCGGAGCGCCAAGCAGGATCGCGTCGTGAGCGCGGGCGTGGCCCGGCGCGACGACGAGATCGTGGTGCTCACCGACGCTCCGTTCGACGATCCGTCGCTGCCGCTGCGCGTCGCCGGCGCCGCGGCGGCGTCGGGCGCGCCGATCTCGCGTGCGACCCTCGAGCGATTGCGCGACGACGCGGTCGCTCCGACCGAACCGTGGTCACCGCAGACGCGCGACGCGCTCGTTGCGCTGCTCGCCAACGGCCACGACGCGATCCCCGCGTTCGAAGACCTCGACCAGTACGGGCTCATCGTGCGCCTGCTGCCGGAATGGGAGCCCGTGCGCAGCCGCCCGCAGCACAACCCCTACCACCGGTTCACCGTCGATCGGCATCTCCTCGAAGCCGCCGCGGAGGCGGCCGGGTTCACCGATCGCGTGCGCCGGCCGGACCTGCTGTTGATCGGAGCGTGGCTGCACGATCTCGGCAAGGGCTACCCCGGCGACCACACGACCGTCGGCATCGACCTCATGGAGCGGATCGGGCCCCGCATGGGCTATCCCGCGACCGACGTCGACGTGCTCGTGCGTCTGGTGCGAGACCACCTGCTCCTCGCCGAGGCCGCGACCCGCCGCGATCTCCGCGACCCCGCGACCTCGCAACTCGTCGCCGACGCCGTAGGCGATCAGCTCACACTCGAGCTGCTCGCGGCGCTCACCGAGGCCGACTCGAAGGCAACGGGCGACAGCGCGTGGTCGACCTGGAAGGCGGCGTTGCTGCGCGAGCTCGTCGACCGTGTGAGTGAGGTGCTCGGCGGAGCGCAGCCGGCGCCACGGACCACGACCCTCGAACCCCGGTTGCAGGCGCTGGTCGACGAGGCCGGCGACAAGATCCTCGTCAAGGGCGAGCTCGATCACGTGGTCGTCGTGGCGCCCGACCGGCCCGGCCTGTTCTGCCACCTCGCCGGCGTGCTCGCGCTCCAAGGGCTCGACGTGCTCGCCGCCGACGTGCAGTCGAGCACGAGCTCGATGGCAGTCGACGAGTTTCGCGTGCACCAGACGCATCGCGAGGCCCCCGATTGGGATCGCTTCCGCGACAACGTGGAACGAGTGCTCGACGGGCGGTTGGCTCTCGAGGCGCGGCTGGCGGAGCGCGCACGCTCGTACAACACGCGTCTCGGCGTCGTCCCGGAGTCGCGGTTCACGCCTCGGGTGTCACTGCACAACGACGCATCCGCCGATGCGTCGGTCGTGGAGGTTCGCACGGAGAACGCGGTGGGCGTGCTGTACCGGATCACGCGTGCGTTCTACGACCTGCACCTCGACATCCGGCACGCCAAGGTGCAGACACTCGGCGACGAGGTCGTCGACAGCTTCTACGTCGTCGACCAACAGGGAGCCAAGCTCGACGAGAAGGAGCAGTTCGCCGAGTTGCGGCGCGCGGTCCTCTTCGAGCTTTCGCGCGTCAACGTGTGAGCAGACTCGTCGGCCGCGCGGACGCGGCTCTCCACAGGGTCGTCCCCAGGTTGTTCCCCTATCGATCCACAGGGCAACCGGCGTACGTTGAACGCATGGGATTCGAGATCCACTTCGAAGACGAGACCACGACCCAGGTGCTCGACGCCGACGCGTACGAGCAGGAAGGTCCGCTCACGACCTTCTTCGACCGTAACGGCGGCGGCGGGTTGACATCGGCGTTCGCACTCAGGGTCGCGTCGTTCCGCACCAGCCGCATCGTCGAGATCCGGCGGGTCTGCATCGCACCGGCCGCGCTCCTCGCGTCCTGACCCGGCGCGCGCCCGGCAGCGTGCGCTGGCATACTGCCCTCCTCGTTGGGCGCCCGCTGGAGGTCCTGTGCTCTCGTCGATGGACGACTATCCGATCCACCAGATCGCCGCGCCGATCCGGCACGTCGCTACGAGCGATCGCAACTTCTACGATCGCTATTACTTCAACCTGCACGGCTCGACCGACGAGCTGTTCATGGTCATCGGGATGGGGCAGTACCCCAACCTCGCGACGCAAGACGCGTTCGCGTGCGTGTGCTCCGACGGGAAGCAACGCGTGCTCCGCGCGTCGAAAGAGCTCGGCGACCGGATGGACACGACCGTCGGGCCGTTCCGCATCGAGGTGATCGAACCGCTGCACCGGGTGCGCGTGATCGCCGAGCCGAACGAGCACACCCTCGCGTTCGACCTCACGTGGACGGGCGCGATCCCGGCGTTCGAAGAACCGCAACACTTCGTGCGTTCCCACGGGCGCGTGATGTTCGACAGTCACCGCTTCGCTCAAACCGGATACTGGGAAGGAACCCTCGAGTTCGACGGGAAGACCGTGCGGATCACGCCCGATCGCTGGAAGGGAACGCGCGACCGCTCGTGGGGCGTCCGGCCGGTCGGGGAGGCCGAGCCGGCCGGAGTGCGCGGCACGACGCCGTCGATGGCCGGCATGTGGAACTACGCGCCCATGCAGTTCGACGACTACTCGCTGCTGTACATCGTGCAGGAGGAACCCACCGGGCATCGCGCGCTCGAAGAGGCGGTTCGCATCTGGAACGATCCCGCGCGCGGGCACGAGTGGCTCGGGCGGCCGGAATTCGAGCACACGCTCGAGCCCGGCACCCGCATGATCCACAAACCGTCGAGGCTCTCGTTCCCCGAAGCCCCCGGCGGTGCGTTCGACATCGTGGTCACGCCGTTGCGGCACGCCTACATCGCCATCGGAACCGGCTACGGCATGGACGACGAGTGGCGCCACGGGATGTACCAGGGACCGCTCGTCGTGCAGTACCGCGAATGGAGCCAAGAGGAGCTCGAGGCCTGGGGTTGGTACGGCATCGTCGACCACGTGGCGCGCTTCGAGACGAGCACCGGCGACGTCGGCTACGGCTTGCACGAGCACGGCTTCTTCGGCCCGTTCCCGAAGTACGGCCTCCAACGCGGCGACGACGGCGCGCCGTAAATATGCGGCTGCGACCTCCGGTCCTCCATCGCCCGTGCGGACTCGACTGACCGTCCGGGCCTGCGGATCTGCGCCTGGCTAATTACGCGGCTCGTCGTCTTCGACGAGGTCGGTCTCGTCGATCACGACGTCCCATCGCTGCGCGCAGTCGCTGCACACGTAGACCAGCACGTCACCTGCTCGCACCGGCATCTCGGGATCGAGCGCCTGCACCAGCTGCGCAGTACCGCGACCGCTGCACTCCATGCAGTCGATGCGTTCGCTGATCATCGCGGGCCACCTCCCGTTCTCGTCGGATCGGTGAGCACACCGTACGCGTCGGGGCGGCGGGTCGCGAGGAGGGGGAACAACGCCAGCCAATCCCGGCGCTGATCGAGATCGAGGTCGGCGACGAGCACCGCGGGCTCGTCACGCGGCGCCTGCACGACCACGCGGCCGTACGGATCGCTGATGAACGAGGAGCCGTAGAACGTCACCGGGCCCTCCGTGCCGATCCGGTTCGGCACGACCATGAAGGTGCCGTTCGCGATCCCGTTCGCGCGGATCACCTGTTCCCAGATGGGCTCGGTGTCGAAGTCGGGATGATCCGGCTCCGATCCGATCGCGGTGGGGTACACGATCACGTCGGCGCCGAGCAGCGCGTACGACCGCGCGACCTCCGGGAACCACTGGTCCCAGCAGGTCGGGAAGCCGAAGCGCGCGTCGGCGACATCGATCACCGGGAAGCCGGTGTCGCCCGGCTGGAAGTACCGGTCCTCGTAGTACCCCGCGGTGACGGGCAGATGGACCTTGCGCGTCCGCGCGACGAGTGTGCCGTCGGGCGCCACGACGATCGCAGTGTTGAAGCCGAGCGGGCCGTCGGCCTGTTCGTAGAGCGACGCGTGCACGTACACGCCCGTCTCGGCGGCGAGCTCGGCCGCGAACGCGTGCGTCGGCCCGCCGGGGAGCGGCTCGGCTTCCACCCCCGCATCGGTCGGGCCCGCCGGAGTGATCGCGAAGTATGCGCTCAGCGTCAACTCCTGGAGACACACGATGCGCGCACCTTCGGCGGCGGCAATCTTTACGCCCGACGCGAGCGCGGCGCGGTGCTCCGAAGGGTCGGCGTGCCACCGCTCCTGCACGAGACCGACGCGCACGGGCTCCTCGCGCGGTGGTTCGACCCGCGCCGGTGACGGCAATACGTCGTAGGCGGTGTGCAGGTGCGGTGGGCTCAAGGCGCCGGCACCTGTTGCGTGATGCAGTGCACGCCGCCGCCACCGTGGGCCAGGACCGCCCCGCGGACCGCGACCACCTCGCGACCCGGGAACTCACCGGCGACGATCTCGAGCATCGCCGCGTCGGAATCGGCCCCGCACGTGGGCACGAGGACCGCGCCGTTGAGCGCGTACAGGTTCACGTAGGGGACTGCGAGCGGCCGGCTCGCCCCGACCCGACCGTACGGAAGCACCGGAACGTCGACGACCTCGATGCCGGCGTCGAGCAATCGGCGGCGGTTGTCGAGCGC
>CAZLEC010000233.1:0-6870 GCA_964558245.1 uncultured Burkholderiales bacterium
TCGGGAAGAACTTCTTGTCGTTGATCGGCACCTGCGGGTTCAGGCCGCACGGGAACGCACTGGCCGCCTTCACGCCGAGCTCTTCGACGGCGCGGGTGAGGTCGCGCACCGCGTCCATGCCGCGGTTGGGGTCGACCTGCACACAGCCGAAGAAGCGGTCGGGATGCTCGCGGAGCGCCCGCTGCGAGTCTTCGACGCGAGGGGACTCCTCGCTGGTCGCGACGCCGATCATGGCGCGCTCGATGCCGTACTTGTCCATCAGGTCGAGCAGGCCCTTCACGGGATCCGACTGCGCCTCGACCTTCGGGACGTTCTTGAACATGTACTGCGCGGGGAACTCGAATTCGTCGAGCGACTCGTGGTCGCGCAGGTTGGCGCGCAGGAAGTCGTAGTAGTGACGACGGTCGGCCTCGGGGAAGCCGATCATCAGATCGATCACGCCGATGTCGGTCGGCATTGCCATGGCTTGCGGCCTCCTGCGCGCGGGTCGGTGCGCTTCGCGGCCGACCGTACCCTCCGACCTGACGGGTCGTCAGATCAGGAAGGGCGCTAGTTTCCGGCCCGTGAGCGACTGGGGACACGCTTCCGACTTCGAAGACGTGCGCGGCGACGTCGCCATCGTCGGAATTGGCGAGACGGAGTACACGAAGGCGTCGGGCCGCGCCGCGCGCGAGATCGGGATCGAGGCGGCGGAGCGGGCCATCGCCGACGCCGGGCTCGAACCGGCCGACATCGACGGGCTCACCTGGTCGGGTGCGTTTCCCGATTTCGACGCCGACGTGTTCCGCGAGCACTTCGGCACGACGCACGAGCTGTGGACCTCGCACTGGGGCGGCGGCATGGCCTGGGCCGCCACTGCCCCGTACCTGGCCGCCCGCGCGATCGCGGAGGGCAAGGCGCGTCACGTGCTCAACGTGTTCCCGGTGGCGTGGGCGACCCAGCGCAGCTCGATGACGGGCGGGCCCGGCGAGGTGCACGCCGCGCAGTCGTTGAAGCAGAACCTCGAAGTCCCGTTCGGCTGGTTTCCGCAGCCCGTGTACTTCGCCACGATCATGCGCCGCCACATGCTCGAGTTCGGCACCACGGAGGAGCAGTTCGGCGCGGTTGCGGTGGCTTGCCGGCGCCACGCCAACCTGCACCCGGGCGCGGTGATGCACGGCCGCCCCATGACCCTCGACGACTATCTCGCCGCCAAGATGCTCGCCGACCCGCTGCGCCTGCTCGACTCCTGCCTCATCTCCGACGGCGGCGCCGCCTTCGTGACCACGAGCACCGAACGCGCCCGGGATCTGCCGCAGCCGCCCGCCGTAGTGCTCGGCGTGAGCGAAGGGTTCTCGGGTGCGGGCACGCACTGGGCGCAGCAGCGCGCGTTCACGAGCACGCCTCAGGTGTTCTGCGCGCCGCGAGCGTTCGAGATGGCCGGCCTCGCCCCGAGTGATGTGAACGTGCTCACCGTCTACGACCCGTTCACGGTCGTGAGCCTCATGCAGATCGAGGACATGGGCTTCTGCCCCAAGGGAGAGGTCGGCGCGTTCGTGGAGGGCGACACGTTGTTCCACGATGCGGGCAAGCTGCCGTTCAACACCCACGGCGGGTTGCTGTCGCACGCGTACGTGCTGGGGATCGCGCACGTGGTGGAGTGCGTGAAGCAACTCCGCGGCACCGCCCCCGCGCAGGTGCCGGGTTGCGAGGTGGCGGTGTACGGCGGCTACACCGGCCACATGGCCAGCACGCTCGTGCTCGCGCAGGACCGCTGACGAGATGGCGATCCGGCGCGACGACTTCCCGCTTCCCGACGTAGAAGATGCGCTCACTGCGGAGTACTTCGCGGGCGCGGCGCGGGGCGAGTTGATGATCACGCGCTGCGACGCGTGTGACGAGTACGTGTGGTACCCGCAGGAGCGATGCCCACGCTGCGAGGGCGCGCTCAGCTGGACCGCGGTGTCGGGGGCGGGCACGTTGTTCTCGTGGGCGGTGGTGCGGCGCGCGTTCCTGCCCGCGTTCGCCGATCAGGTGCCGTTCGTCACTGCGTTGGTCGCGCTCGCCGAGGACCCCGCGGTGCGGTTGCCGACCTATCTCGTCGATGCCGATCCGGACACGCTCCGCGCCGACGAGCCGGTGCGGGTGACCTTCCGTCCGCTGTCGTTCTCGACCATTCCCGGCAAGTCGGTGATCGTCCCGATGTTCGAGCGGGCGGACCAGGGCCCGAGCGGCCCTTCGGAGCGGGCGTAATCGTGATCTACGACGGCTTGCGCGTCGTCGACTGCTCGAAGGGGATCGCGGGCGCGTACTGCTCCAAGCTGTTGACCGACCTCGGTGCCGACGTCGTGCACACGTGGCCGATCGAGGATCCGCTGTTCACGTATCTGCGCACGTCGCAGCGCCACATCGCCGACGTGGATGCGTGGTTCCAGCGCGCCGACATCGTGATCATCGGACCGCAGGAGCTCCCGGTGGTCGAGAGCCGCGACCCGCTCGTGCACGTGCGGATCAGCCCGGTCGGCTACGGCGGTCCCGACGACGGGCTCGACCTCACCGACGAGGTCCTGCAGGCGCGCAGCGGCAGCCTCGCGGGCCACGGGCACGCGGATCGTCCGCCGTTGACCGTCGGCGGCCGACTGGGTGAGTTCGTGACCGGCGTGTACGCGGCACTCGGCGCGGCGACCGCGTGGCGGCGTGCGTCCCGGACGCGAACGGTCGAGATCGTCGACGTGTCGATGCTCGAAGCGATCCAGCTCACGTTCATGACGACGCCCACGCTGATGGCGCGTTTCCCGGGCGGCCGCCTCGGCAGCTTCCGTTGGGTCATGATCCCGGGCAACGAGCCGACCGGCGACGGTCGCTTCGTGGGCATCACCACTGTTACCGAGCAGCAGTGGAAGGCGCTCGCCCGGCTCATCGGCCGTGCCGACATGGCGGAGGATGCCGAGCTCGGCACGATGATCGGCCGGTTCCGTCGCGCGCGCGAGGTGAACGACGCGCTGCGCGCGTGGACCGGCGCTCACACCGCCGACGAGGTCGTTGCGGCTTGTGTGGACGCGCGGGTGCCGGCGACGATCGTCGGCAACGGCGCCGAGTTCCCGCGCTTCGATCACGTGATCGACCGCAAGGTGTTGGTGCAACAACCGGGCGAGTCGTGGATCCGGCCGCGCGCGCCGTTCCGGTTCCACGGTGTGGCCGACCGCGAGTTGGTCGCGCCCCGTGAGGCGGAGCGATCCGAGGCGTGGCCGGCACGCGTGCGGTCCTGCGATCCCGAGCCAGTCGGTGCGCGTCCGCTCGCGGGCGTGAAGGTGCTCGACTTCACCGCGTTCTGGGCCGGTCCCGCGGCCACCGCGTGGCTCGCGGCGATGGGCGCCGACGTGATCAAGGTCGAAGCGGTGCAGCGACCCGACGGCATCCGATTCAGCGCGACCGTGCGACCGAACCAGGAGCCGAAGTTCTACGAGATGTCGGCGCTCTTCCACGCGTCGAACCTGGGCAAGCGCGGCATCACGCTCGACCTCGGCCAGCCCGAAGGTCTCGAGCTCGCCCGCCGCCTCGTCGCTCGCTCCGACGTGGTGGTCGAGAACTTCACCCCGCGCGTCCTGGAGGGTTTCGGTCTCGACTACGACGCCGTGCGCGCCGTTCGGCCCGACGCGGTGATGATGCGCATGCCCGCGTTCGGCCTGAGCGGGCCGTGGCGCGATCGCCCCGGGTTCGCGCAGACGATGGAGCAGATCACCGGCATGGCGTGGGTGACCGGCTACGAAGGTGGGCCGCCGATCATTCCCGGTGGGCCGGTCGACCCGATGGTCGGCGCGCACGCCGCGCTCGCGATCGTCGCCGCGCTCGAGCACCGCGATCGCACCGGTGAAGGGCAGCTCGTGGAAGTGGCGCTGCTCGAGGTGGCAGCCGCGGTGACCGCCGAGCAGGTGATCCGCTACTCGATCGACGGGACGTTGCTCGACCGGCGGGGAACGGGAGGCGTGTACCGCGCGCTCGGCGACGACGCCTGGATCGCGGTCGATCTCGCGTCCGATCCGATGACGGCCGACGAGCGGGCCGAGTGGTGCGCGACCCGGGAGGCCGAAGCGGCCGCGGTCGAGCTCCGCGCCGTGGGCATCGCCGCCGCGGCGATGGTGCCGGGGTACGCGACGCTCGACGATCCGCAACTCCGTGCGCGCGGCTTCTTCGAGGAGCTCGATCATCCGCACGTCGGCCGCCAGGAGTACCCGACGTGGCCGGTGCGCATGTCGGCCGGTCCCGCGTCCTACTGGACCGGACCCGCGCCGACACTCGGGCAGCACACCGAAACGGTGTTGCGCGAGGAGCTCGGCATCACCGACGACGAGCTCGCGCGGCTGCGCGAGCAGCACGTGATCGGCGACGTGCCGTACTTCGGCTGACCTCTCTTGGAGGTCCGCGCGATCCCTCTCGGTAGGGTGACCGGGTGCTGGAAGACGAGCGCCCCGACCTCGACGAGATCGCTCGGGAGCAGTTCGAGGACGCGCTCGTCGACGGCGACGTCCCCTTCCAGCGCGGCACCGCGCAAGCCGCGCTCAAACATCGCAACTTCCGCATCCTCTACTTCGGCACGTTCGCATCCAACATCGGCACCTGGATGCAGAACGTCGTGCTCGGCGCGTACGCGTACAAGCTCACCGGCTCGGCCGCGTACGTGGGCCTGCTCTATTTCGCGCAGCTCGGGCCGCTCCTGCTGTCGACCGTCGGCGGAGTGCTCGCCGACGTGGTCGACCGCCGCCGCCTCCTCGTGGCCGCGCAGCTCGCTCAGCTCGGGTTCTCGGTCGTGCTCGCGGTGGTCGCGCTCGAGACGCATCCGTCGCTCGTGCTCATCGCGGCCGCAGTGTTCGCGGTCGGCATCGCGAATGCCATCGGCGCGCCCGGGCTGAACGCGATCCTGCCGACACTCGTCCCGCGCGAGGACCTCCCCGGAGCCGTCTCCCTTGCTTCGGTGCAGATGAACCTCTCGCGCGTCATCGGCCCGCCGATCGGCGCGATCCTCTACGCCCGCTTCAACGCGGCGCCGGTGTTCGCGGTAAATGCCGTCACCTACCTGTTCGCGGTGATCGGGCTGCTCTGGGCGAGGTACCCGCGGCACGCGAACGCGCGGGTCGCCGAGCAAGGGTTCGCCCGTTTGCTCTCCGGCGTGAACATCGCCCGCCGCGATCCCCTGATCGCGCGGATCCTGGTGACGCTGACGTCGTTCTCGTTCGTGTCGGTCGCGTTCGTCGGCCTGCTGCCCGTGATCGCGGCCAAGAATCTCGACATGGGTGTGAAGACGTGGCAGTACGGCGTGTTCTACGCGTGCTTCGGGCTCGGTGCCGCGCTGGGGGCGGTCAGCGTCGGCACGTTCTTCGCGCGGGTCCCGAAGGCGAGGTTGCTCCGGCCCGGCTTCTTCGCTTTCGCGGCGGTGCTCGCGGTCTTCGCGCTGCTGCGCGGGCCGGGCCAGGCCTACCCGGTGGTGCTCGTGCTCGGGTACGCGTACTTCGTCGTAATCACCGCCCTCTCGACGCTGCTCCAGGCGCATCTCGCCGACGACCAGCGCGGCCGGGTGATGGCGTTGTGGATCATGGGCTTCGGCGGCACCGTGCCACTCGGCGTCCTCGTCGGAGGAGTCGTGATCCACGCGACGTCGATCACCGAAGTACTGCTAGCGGGCGCGGTCTGGGCAGTGGTGCTCGCCGCGTGGTCGAATGTGCGGACGCTGCAAGCCAAAGGGGCACCGGATGTCTGAATCGCACGGGATCGCATATCGCGGAGTGCGTGCGCGCGTACGCGAGGTGGTCGAGGGTGTCGACGCCGCCGCGCTCGGCCGGATCGTGCCCGCGACGCCGCGGTGGACGGGTCACGACGTGCTCGCCCACATGGTGGGTGTCCCCGACGACGTCGTGCACGGGCGCATGGACGGCCTGGCCTCCGACCATTGGACCCAGGCGCAGGTCGACGCCCGAGCATCGGCGTCGGTTGCCGACCTGCTCGCCGAGTGGGACGAGTACACCGCGCAGTTCGAGGAGATGCTCTCGGCGGCGCCCGCCGAGATCGCCGGGCAGGCGATCTTCGACGCCGCGACCCACGAGCACGATCTCCGCAACGCGCTCGGCCTGGCCGGCGCGCGCGACAGTGACGCCGTGAGCTCCGGCTGGGACTGGATCGTCGGCGCCCGCACCCGTGGCGGCCGGCCCGCGATCTGCTTCGTGGCGGAGCTCGGCGAGCAGGTCTCCGGGGTCGGTGCCGTCGCGGCGCGCGTGGAGGCGTCTCGTTTCGAGCTCTTCCGCGCCGTCGCGGGCCGGCGGACCGCGAAGGAGATCGCGCACTACGGCTGGAACTGCGAGCCCGACCCTGTGCTCCTGCTTGCCGCCGACTTCTTCTCGATCCCCTCGGAGTCGATCGGGGAGTAGCTGCGTTCTCGGGTCTTTCAATGCCCTCTGAGGGCACTCAGGGTCCCCGGAAACGCGCCGGCTACGCGTCTTCGACGCCGCGCAGCACGTTGACCACGTTGCGGCCGATGACGCCGAGGTCGTATCCGCCCTCCTGCACGAGCAGTGTCGGGAGGCCGAGCGCACCGATCGCCACGCCGACGCGCGTGAAGTCGTCGGCGCCGAGTTGGAAGGTGTCGTAGTCCTCCGCGGCGGTGTCGACGCCGAGTGAGACGACGAGGGCGTCGGCGCCGAAGCTCGTGATCGCGCGCGATGCGTCGTGGAGCGCGGGGCCGTACTCGCGCCACGCGGTGCCCAACGGTAGCGGGAAGTTGTGCGTCGCGCCGACTCCCGCGCCCGCGCCGATCTCGGTGGTGAAACCGGAGAAGAACGGGTACTCGTGCGCGGGATCGGCGTGCAGGGAGACGAAGCAGACGTCGCCGCGGTCGTAGAA
>CAZLEC010000234.1:0-6851 GCA_964558245.1 uncultured Burkholderiales bacterium
CGTGACGCCGCGGCAGCAGCGGCGGCAGCAGCGGGGCTCCGCGCGCAGCCTCCATCGCATCGGACGCAACGTCCTCTGCCAAGTCGAGATCTTTGAACTGGTGTACGAGCGTCGCGAGCAGCCGACCTCGCTCTTCACGAAACACCGCCTCGATCGAATCGAGAGGCCGATCGCTCATCACGATCCGGGGATCAGGGCGACCGGGCGAATCTCGACCCGCCCGGCCCGCGCTCCGGGACACCGAGCGGCCCAGTCGATCGCGGCATCGAGGTCGGGGAGGTCAAGGATGTAGTAGCCCCCCAGGTACTCGCGGGTTTCCGCGAAGGGTCCGTCGGTCACAATTTGCTCGGCGCTCTGAGTGACGTGGACCGAGGTGGCGGTCTCGAAGGAGTCCAGCACGTTGCTGTCGACCATGACGCCGGCGTCGACCACGGACTGGTGGTACGCCGTGAACTGCTCCATGAGGGACCGGCCGCCATCCGGAAGGGGTTGCGCGTCCTGATTCCCGATGATCAGCAGCATGTAGTTCATCGTGAGCTCCTCGGTCGTTCGGTTGCGGAGAACTCCCGGGGCGGAGTCCGGGAAGGAGACGAATGACGCGTCGACAGATCGACAGCATTCTGCTGCTGTGGCAACGATGCTCCCTCGCCGAGGCTGGGAACAGTTAGGAAACCGATGCTCTCTCTCCTGAGCTACGAGGGCACGAGGGCTTGATGTAGCTGACCAGCCTAAACGGACTCGGCGATTGACTCGGCAGCATGCCGGCGGGTCAGCTTGCCAACGCCGTGCCAACGGGAGGACGTTCAGCGAGGTGAGGAGTGACGGGCCACGGCGCCGAGTCGGTCGAGCGTCTCCTCGACGCCTGGTCGGCGGAGGCCGGCAACCTCAAATTCGCGCGGGCGTTCAACACGGGTGTGTTTGGCGAGCGACGACCCACACTTGGGTTCCGTTCACGCCCCAAACCCTTCCGACTCCGACGATGCCGACCTCGCCAACGCCGGGATGCCGTTCGGCGCGCAGGACGATGCAAGGGCTACGCAAGTGACCCTGGATGTGTTTACCCGCGTGGTAGTCGTTCCAGACGTGTCCTCCGTCAATGAGCTTTGGGTCTCCGGCGACCGCGACCGCTTGGCTGGCCACTCTCCACTTCGTCCCATCGAACGCGGCAGAGTTGGCGCCATATACAGCGCCCAACGCCGCGAGTGCGGCGAGAGCCGTGCAGCCGGCGATTCGAATTCGGCGAGAGATGGCCACGGCTGGGCCGCCGCTTCGAAGCGCAAGGATTGCGACGAGCGGAATGATCGGAAGCAGGTATCTGTCAAAGAGAAACGTGTACCCGAGCACGACCGGCACCACGCAGGCAATGGCATATGCGATGGTGGCGAGCGTGACGACGACGAGCGGGGGAGACGCCGCCGACTGCCGTTGGTTTCGGAAATGTGCGACACCGTTGGTCACTGAAGCGGCCGCGGCGCAGACGAGGACGACGAGCGCCGAAGCGCCAACGATCGCCAATACCGCGACGACAGATCGGGGAATGAGGTCCGGTCGCAGGCCTTTCAGGCCGTCGCTGCCCAAGGTGCCGTTCGGTAGGAAATAGTCACCCGGAACGAGTACTGCGCTCGCCCCGGTTCGCAGCATCGCAACCGTGAAGATGCCGGCGGTCGTAAGCCCGGCTGTAAGGGTGGTTCGGCGGGCACGGCCCCACGCGATGCGAAGCAGACGTCTGGGATCCGCGAGCACGACTGCGGGCGATGCGAGGAGGCCGATGAGTACCAGGGATTGCCCGCTTTCGAGCGCGGCCAGTCCGACCCGACTGAGCGTCGGAAGTCGCGGTGTGACGTTGAGGAAGCCAGGAAGATTGCGTCGCCACGCGTAGAACAGCCCGGCCGAAGCGATCAGGGAGGCTATGGCCGCGACGATCGGGAAGAGCTGTTTCCGCGGTCGACCCGCAGTTACCCAGGTCGCGGCCGCGCTCACTGCGAGCGGCGCGACGATGGCGTTCTCGCGAATCGTGAAAGCGAGGAAACCGATCGCGAGTGACGCGCCGAAGTAGCCAGGGCGGATCGCGTGTCGCGTGACGCCGCGTGCACCCAACGCGAGGCATGCCGTTGCGAAAGCGAAGGCGGGAACATCGGTCATGTAACTGGCGCTCAAGCTCGCCCACATGGGCAACGCCGCGACCAAGACTGCGGCGAAGAGCGCGCGGCGCGGGTTCAGTAACTGCCGGGCGAGGTCAAACGTGGCAACGAGTCCGACAACGCCGAGCGTGGCGACTTCCATCTGCAGCGCCGCGATTCGATCGCCGAACAACTTGACGACGGGAACCGACAAGACGAGTTGGCCGACCAGATTCATTCCTGCCCACGTATAGCCGTTTACCTTGGCGGAGTCGGCGACATGAAACGCGGCGAACGCGTAGGCCCAGTCGTCGTTGCGCGGAATGCCCAAAGCCCCGAAGTGCCACGCGAACGAGATCGGCACAATGCCGCCGACCACCGTCAGGAGAAGGAGAACTGTGCCGATCGGTAGCGCAGGGCGATCTTGGATCTCAGATGTTCGTAAAGACTTGCGCGCGTCTCTTGGTGGACCTGTGCGGCGAGAAGGAATCGATGCGGCTCGGGCGGATGACGCAACGCGAGACCACCGCTCCGGACTCGAAACGACTCGACCGGGAGCGAGACGATCGCCGCTCACATCGACATTCCGATGGGGTCGGCGGCCGTCACTTGCAACACCTCGCGTCGTCCGGAGGTGAAGACGGTCGTGATGGCTCCCACGCACGCGAGTAGACGCAGAGCTCCGGCTACCGTTGGTGTGATCGACACGATGGCCGGCAGTTCGAGAAGGAACGCGGCGACGACGGTCGTGATGGGCCATCGCCACCGCGGTCGCAGGAGATCCCAGACGAGCGCGCCGAACACGAGGCCGGTGGTGTAGTAGGCGTTGACGCCGGGATCGAGCAGCAGCCTGACCGCGATGGTTGCGAGCACGACGCCTTCCCAGCGGTCGCGAATGACAGCGAGG
This sequence comes from uncultured Burkholderiales bacterium, assembly GCA_964558245.1. Classification (GTDB taxonomy): domain Bacteria; phylum Actinomycetota; class Acidimicrobiia; order IMCC26256; family PALSA-610; genus JBBQER01. Next base: position 3,028 of record CAZLEC010000234.1, read on the forward strand.
CCGCCGACGTCGAGCGTTGTGACCAGCTGCGCGAGTCGGTCCCACCTCGGAGTGCGCGGATTCTTCACGCCCAAGAGGCGTAGGACTGAGCTCCGCGCGTTGACGATCGTGTATCGAGCCGCGATGAGTGTCTTGGAGTCTGCGATGACAAACGGCGCCCAGACGCCGACACCAACGACAACGGCGATGGCCCATGCCCGGATGCGCCTGCCCGGCGGTGCGGCGCAAAGGAGCGGCAGGAACATGATCGCCCACGGCTTGGCCGCGGTCGCCGCGCCTATGGCGAGCGCGGCCCACCACCAATCCCGCCGGCGGACTATCGCGTTGACGGCGAACGCTACGCACGCGAGAGCGATCGCGTCGTCGATGTGGAGAGTCTCGAGGGCGAGATGGTTCCACTCGAAGAGAAATACGGCTCCCGCAATGAGCGCGCCGCTACGAGAGACGGTCACCAGATGAGCCGCGGAGCGGTCCGCAGCGTCAATGACGAGCCAGAGAACTCCCAATCCGACCGCCAAGAGGACGACGTGAGCGAGCATGACGACGTGCGACCCGCCGACGACACGTAGCGCCTCTGTGGCGACGATCGACAACGGGCCGAACTGGTCGCCCGGCCTCACCTCGTACAAACGCAACCCGACCTGGAGCCCGCGCAGCTTGCTTGCACCGAAAACGAAGGCCGCTGCCTCATCGAAGTACCGCCACGACCGCGGAGTCGAGGCGGGCATGCGTACCCACGCGACAGCGGCTGACCACAACGCGAGAATGAACCAGTCGGCTCGCTTCGCGACTCGCTTCTGGCCGCGGAAGCGCACCAGGTGAGTGACGCGCGTTGCAACGACGGAAGTGCTGGGCGGGCGACGGGAGTCGGCCAGGCCGGTGTCACTCTCGTCACTGCGCTCTGCACGATGAGCAGTGCTCATCGAGGAAGTAATCCACGGATCGACATGTAGATGAGCGCACCATACTTGTCGGCCGGCTTTCCGGAGCAGAGCTCTTACCCAATTCTTGAACGTAGACGCGCCCGATCAGAGTCACGAGCGGTTTGTCTTGGACGCTCACGGCGATTGTCGATGCTTACGTCCAACGCAAGGCGCCTTCGTGTCAAGACTGCATCGCGTTGGGTCAAGTGAGGTCCGCGATGCCGAAGTATTCGAACGAGGTGTGACAGTGTTGACAACGCGGGTCCGAGGGGCGGAGGTCGGCGGTTGCGCATGCGACGTGGGGCGCCGTGGATACGTGCCGTCGCGATCGCGGCCGCCATCGCGATCGTCGGCGTCGTCGGGTTCTGGGCGGGATCACATCAACAATCCGAACGTCGGGCTGCGGTCGATGTACCGCCGCTCGGTATCCACAAGATCCGACATGTCATCGTGATCATGCAGGAGAACCGTTCGTTCGACAGTTACTTCGGGACGTATCCCGGCGCTGACGGGATCCCGATGAAGGATGGAGTCCCGACGGCATGCCTTCCTGACCTCAAGCCCTTGCCGTGTGTCCGACCGTTCCCCGATCACGCCGACATCAACAGTGGCGGTCCGCATCACAGCACGAACGCGACCTTGGATATCGACCACGGTCGCATGGACGGGTTCGCGGTTCGCGCTCGTATCGCTGCGCATACCTGCGTCGACTCGGTGAACCCGAACTGCGCCGGCACCCGCAGGACCGGCGGTCCGCCCGATGCGATGGGCTACCACACGGGTACGGACCTGCCGAATTACTGGACCTACGCGCACGACTTCGTCCTGCAGGATCACATGTTCGAACCGAACGCGTCGTGGAGCCTGCCCCTCCACCTGTTCATGGTCTCGGAATGGTCGGCGAAGTGCACCCGCCACAACGACCCGAACTCATGCGTGAACACCGACTCGCAGTCGTCGAAAGACGCGCCACCCAGTATCAATCCGATACGACCGGCGAAGAACGGGCCTATCTACGCCTGGACCGACCTGACGTACATGTTGCACGCGGCCGGCGTGTCGTGGGGCTACTACGTCGCCGCCGGCACGCAACCCGACTGCGCCAACGGCGCGGTCACCTGCGTGCCTGTCGCGCAAGACGCGCACACACCCGGGGTGTGGAATCCCTTGCCGTATTTCGACACCGTTCGCAATGACCACCAACTCGGGAACATTCGACCCACCAAAGACTTCTTCCACGAATTGCGACACAACACACTCCCCGAAGTCTCGTGGGTCATCCCATCGGGAACGACCAGCGAGCATCCGCCGGCCCGGATCAGCAACGGTGTCGCCTACGTCACCAACCTTGTGAACGCAGTGATGCGCAGCAAGGAATGGGACTCGACCGCGATCTTCCTCGCCTGGGACGACTGGGGTGGCTTCTACGACCACGTCGTCCCGCCGACCGTCGACAAGAACGGCTACGGCCTCCGAGTACCCGCGATGGTCATCAGCCCTTACGCCCGACGCGGCTACGTCGACCACCAGGTCTTGAGCTTCGACGCCTACGACAAGTTCATCGAAGACGACTTCCTCAACGGCCAACGCCTCGACCCCAAGACCGACGGTCGTCCGGATCCTCGTCCAACGGTCAGAGAGAACGTCGTCATCTTGGGAGACCTCTCCAAGGAGTTCGACTTCGCGCAAGCTCCACGCCCACCCGTCCTGCTCCCTCTACATCCCCAGACAACCCTCACGGGTTGAGCAACGGCGGCTTCTCGCGCCACGACCGTGAAGCCGAGTCAGCATCCTGAAGGCGAGCCCCGTATCGGCACCGTCAGGGCGGTTGGGTAGCGACTGGCGGTTTGCCAAGACACAAAATCAGTAGTCCGTTACCGATGACGGCAACTGACACCCTAGGTACGTTCCCCGCGACGGAACGACACCGATGGTCCCACTGACCGGCACTGCGCCGGTAGTTGGCCACGCTGGAAGGAATGCTCGGCAGAGGAGGGGTCCCCGACATGCGAATGACGTGGCGTGCGCTAATTTTCGGCTTGTGTTCCGGCCTGGTCGTGGCCGCATGTGGGAGCAGCGCCAAAACCGGCACCAGCCCGGCAACGGCCGCGCCGACAACCGCGGCGGCCGTGCCGACTCAGTGCACCAGGGGTACCGGGCTGACCAGGGCGGAGACAACTGCGAGCTACACGATGGTGTTGGACGCGAACGCGAGCGAGGCGATGTACACGCAGGCCCAAGTCGCCGCACAACACCCGAAGACCGGTGAGGTGATGCTGCGTGGGCAGATGGACATCATGGGCGGCAGCGGCTCGAGCAACTCGACGTCGACGACGATGATGGAACCTGTCACCACGATGGCGGCAACACCGATGACCACAGCTCCGATGGGTGACTCGTCGATGAACACCGCGACCACGTTGGTGATGGGCGACACGTCGGAAACGCAGACGTCCGCGGGCATGGGTGGCGCAGATGTGGGTCACTTGGAGGTGCACATCTGTTCTCGCGCGACCGGCAAGGTTGTGCAGAATGCCCAACCCGTCATCACCGTGGTCGACGACACGAGCAATGGCATGACCGACCATGTCGCAGTTGCCGAGATGGAAGGCATCGGTGCGGGCGTCTCCGACCTGCACTACGGCAACAACATCACGATGCCGGCCATGCACCGCTACACGGTCACCGTGACTCTCAACGGTGAACAAGCGGAATTCAACTTCACGCGACCTGCATAGGTGCGCCGTCAATGAAGCCCCCGGCGCGCGGGAAGTCTCGATTCATGAGGTCGTGGGAGCGATGGATGTCGGGTGGGGCGCTACCGCGATATAGAACCCACCGGCCGGGTTCTTGATCTGAGCTCCTGCGTTTCCGCTCGTCAGGTCGACCAGGTCGATGGTC
>CAZLEC010000235.1:0-6790 GCA_964558245.1 uncultured Burkholderiales bacterium
CCGGCACCGCGCCCTGGCCGAGCACATGGCCACCGAGATCGACCTGCCGGTGTCCGCGCAGTCGGTCCGCGACTCGTTGCGCCGGGCGATCGAGGAGCTCGTCACCCGCGCGCAAGACGCCGGCGCGATCCGCGCCGACATCGGGCCGGCCGACGTCGCGATGCTGTTCTCGGGTGTCGCACACGCCACTGCGCTCGCCGGCGACCTCCAGCCCGTTCTCCGCAAGCGGTACGTGTCACTCATCCTCGACGGGCTGCGTCCGCTCGAGGCCAGCCATCTCCCCGGTCGGCCGCTCGACTTCGCGCAGCTCCAGCGACTCAAGAAGCCGAAGCCCCAATGATCGAAGGCTTCGACGCGCCCCCCGACCCGCGGCGCTGGATCACGCTCACGATCGTCATCATCTCGGCGTTCATCGTGGTCCTCGACAACACGGTGCTCAACATCGCGATCCCGACGATCCTGAAGGAGTTCCACACCACACTGCCGAGCCTCGAGTGGGTGATCACGGGCTACGCGCTCACCTTCGCAACCCTGCTCATCATCGGCGGCCGGCTCGGCGACGTGTACGGGCACCGGCGCGTGTTCGTCGTGGGCGCCGCGCTCTTCGGGGCGGGCTCGTTGCTCGCCTCCGTCTCGCACTCCGTCGGGATGATGATCCTGGGCGAGGCGATCATCGAGGGCATCGGCGCGTCGCTGATGCTGCCCGCGACACTCGCGATCCTGTCGACGACGTTTCACGGTCGCGAACGCGCGACCGCGTTCGCGACCTGGGGCGCAACCGCGGGTGTGGCCGCCGCGTCGGGCCCCGTGGTGGGCGGTTTCCTGACGGCCTTCTACTCGTGGCGATGGGCGTTCCGGATCAATGTGGTGATCGCGCCGCTCGCGATCCTCGGCGCCATGCTGTTCATGCAGCGCGGCACCCGAACGTCCGGAAGCGTCAAGGTCGACTGGCCCGGCGCCGGGCTCATCGCGGTCGGCATGTTCTCGCTCGTGTTCGCGCTCAGTGAAGGCGGCATCTACGGCTGGCTCACTCCGATCAAGGGCTTCAGCGTCGCGGGCCATCTGCTGTGGCCCGCGACCCGGCCGGTTTCGGTGATCCCGCTGTTCTTCGCCGTCGCGGTGGCCGTACTCGTGGGCTTCGTGATCGTCGAGCAGGCCAAGGAGCGGCGCAACGGCTCACCCTTGTTCGAGTTCGCGTACCTCCGCTTCAAGACCTACCGATACGGCCTGCTGACGGGGGTCGTGCTCGCGATGGGCCAGCTCGGCATCAGCTTCGTGTTGCCCGTCTTCCTGCAGAACGGTCGTCACATCTCGGTGTGGCACAACGGCCTCTGGGTCCTCCCGTCGGGCCTGTTCGTGATCGTCGGCGCGCAGCTCGGCGGGCGGCTCATCCACCGTTACGGCACGATCCAGGTCGTGCGAGCCGGCCTCGCGATCTATGAGCTCGGACTGCTCGTGATGCTGCACGCGATCTCACTGCACATGACCGCGTTCGAGCTGCTTCCCGGACTCGCGCTCTACGGCATGGGCGTGGGCTTCGCGCTCGCGCAGCTCACCAACGTCGTGCTCTCCGAGATCCCGCGCGAGGGCTCGGGCGTCGCCAGCGGCGCGAACACGACCGTGCGCCAGGTGGGGAGCGCCCTCGGCGTCGCCGTGATCGGCACCGTGCTCACCGTGCAGACCGTGAGCCACGCCGTGCACCACATCAACGCCTCGGCGCTGCCGGCCGCGTTGAAGCTGCAGGCCCTCGCGGGTGTGCACGCGTACGGATCGGGCTACGCGCCACCGGGCTCGGCCGACGCCGCGAACGCCGCCGTGATACGCACCGCCGTGGAACAGGGCGTCCTGCACGGCACGCGGGTCGCGCTCGTCTTCGCGTTCGTGGTGGTCGCGGTGGGCTCGATGCTCTCGGTGCTGATCCCGAACACCGCGCCGATCGCCGCCGGCGACCCGCGATACGGCGCCGACGGCTTCGAGCCGTTGGAGCCCCTCGACCCGGACCCCGCGCTCCTCCACTGACGCGTCACGACGCGCTCAGGTCGTAGACCGTCACGCCCCCCACGGTCTGCGGCGTGAAGTTGCTCTCCACCCACGACGTGATCGACCGCGACACCGCACCGCTCGCGCGGCCGGGCCCGCCTCCGAAGCCGCCGCCGCCGCCCGCGATGAAGTAGTGGATCTCGTGCGCGGCGACATCGTGTTCGAACTGGGCGAGGGTCGGTGAGGGATCGGTGCCGTTGAAGCCTCCGACGGCCATCACGGGTTCGCCCGTCGCCAGCTGATAGCTCGCCGCGTTGTTGGCGTCGACCGTGGCCGCCACCCAGCGATAGCCCGCGCTCCCCGCCTGCAGGAGCGACTTCGTCGCGGCACCGACCGACGTGCCGCCGAGGAAACCGCCACCGGGGGCCGCGCCGCCGGGTCGTCCACCGAAACCGCCGAAACCGCCGATCCCCGGGCCGGGAACCTGCCCGGCGCCCGGGAAACCGTTGCCGTTCCCGATGGGCAACCCGTTGCCGTTCCCGACCGGGAAGCCGTTGCCGTTCCCGGCGCCGCCGAAGCGCGGGAACCGCCGGACCCCTCCTCCGCCGACGAAAGCCCGCGTCGGACCCCTCCCGCCCGGCACGGTCGGGCCCGCCGACGGGATCGCGCCGTTGTGGGGCGTCGCCGCGGTTGCGAGCGTGTAAGCACCGGGCCCGATCAGCGACACGACGATCGCGCCGGCAGCAACCGCGACGGCCGCGCGCCGGCCGAGCATTCGCCACGCCATCATCCCGGCGAGCGCGAGGAGGCCGCCGATCGCCAGCAGCGCGCGCAGCCACGGGTGCCAGGCCGGCGTGCGATCGAGCAACACGTACGACCACACGACGGTGACGCCGAACACCGTCATCAGCGCGTAGTGCGCGAAGGAACTTCGCCGCGACCAGAGTGTCGCCGCGCCGATGCCGACCACCGCGCCGATCGCGGGACCGAGGGCGATCGAGTAATAGGGATGGATGATCCCCTTTCCGAAGCTGAACGTGCCCGCGGTCACGATGAGGCAGCCGCCCCACAGTACGAGCGCGGCGCGTGTCCGGTCGGTTCGGGGCCGGCTCCACGTGACGGCCAGCCCGGCCACGAGCAACAGCAGGGCCGCGGGCAGCAACCAGGAGATCTGCCCGCCGAAATCGGCGTTGAACAGCCGCGTCAGCCCGGTGATGCCCCACGGCGACGAGCCGCCTCCGGTGACGCTGCCGTTCTCGTTTCCGCTCAGACGCCCGAAGCCGTTGTACCCGAACATCAAGTTCCACAGGCTGTTGTTCTGCGAACCGCCGATGTACGGCCGGCTCGCCGCCGGCGTGAGCTGCACGATCGCGATCCACCATCCGGCCGACGCGAGCATCGCGAGCCCGCCGAGGAACAGCTGCCAGATGCGGTGGCCGAGGCGAGGCGGTCCGGCCACGAGATACACGAGCGCGAACGCCGGCAACACGATCAGCGACTGCAGCATCTTCGCGAGGAAGCCGAACCCGACCAACGAGAACGCGAGCACGAGCCAGCGGGTGCTGCCCTGCTCGAGCGCGCGGGTGAGGGCGTACGCCGCGCCCGTGAGCACGAGCACCAGCAGCGCGTCCGGGTTGTTGAAGCGGAACATCAATGCCGCGACCGGAGTCGCGGCGAGCACGAGGCCCGCGATGAGCGCCGCTGCCGGTGTGAACCACCGGCGAACGGTCGCGTAGAGCACGCCGACCGCGGCCACACCTTCGAGCGCCTGCGGCACGAGGATGCTCCAGGAGTTCACGCCGAACATCCGCGCCGAGATCTCCATGACCCACAAGAAGCCCGGCGACTTGTCGACGGTGATGGAGTTCCCCGCGTCGAGCGAGCCGTAGAAGAACGCCTTCCAGCTCTTCGTGCCCGCCTGGACCGCCGCGGAGTAGTAGGTGTTCGCCCAACCCGAGGCGCCGAGTCCCCAGATGTAGAGCACGGCCGTCGCGCCGAGCAACGTGACGAGCGCGGGACGTTCCCAGGCCGGCGCGTCCGGTCGGCCTCGTAACGCGCCGCGCCATCGGCTCGTTGGACGCCCGCCCGGCGCCGGGCCGCCCGGATCGAGATCCCGGGCGCCGGACGGGCGGTCGACGACCTCGGTCGTGAGCTCGTCGACGATCATCTGCGCTGCTCCCTCTTCGGCATCACGACATGTTCCACACAGTCTTTGCGGTCGGCCTGAGAGATCGGCAAGAACCGGGCAAGAAGCCGAGCGGGAGGGCCGAATTTCTTGCCCGCTTCTTCATCCGCTCCAAGACGCGGCTTACCGGCGGCTCCGATGCTGGATTCGTACCAGTCCCGAGGAGAACGTCATGAGCACGACCCCATCTCGTAGGAAGCGGCCGCACCCCGCTCGCCGGGCCCGCCAACTGGCCGGCGCCGTCAGCGTCGCGAGCCTGCTCGCACTCACCGGCTGCATGGCGGCGACCACCAAGACGTCGACCGCCACCCGATCCGCAGCCGCCGGCACCGCCACCACAACTACAACCGCCGCCGTGACCGACGACGACTCGGCCTCGGCGAGCCGGTCGTCCACCGTCGCCGCAGTCGCCAGTGCCGCGTCGACCCAGTCGAACACGTCGACCCATGCCAGCTGAACGAACGTTCCGCGCCATGGGCAGCGACGCGCACGTGATCGTCGTCGGTGGTCCCCGGTCGCTCGCTCGCGAGGCCGAGCACCGCATCGCCGATCTCGAACGTCGTTGGACCCGTTTCGATGAACACAGCGAAGTCAGCGCGCTGACGCGCCACGCCGGCTCCCCGGTGGTCGTCTCCCCGGAGACGCGCGAGCTCGTCGAGCGCGCGATCACCGCATGGCAAATGACCCGGGGCCGGTTCGATCCCACCGTGCTCGGCGCGCTCGTACGAGCCGGATACGACCGGTCGTTCGAGCAACTCGGTCCGACGCCCACCGATCACGAAAGCACACTCACGACGGACGCGGCCTCGATCGAGGTCGTCGACAACACGGTGCGGCTCCCCGCCGGCACCGGGTTCGACCCGGGCGGCATCGGGAAGGGCCTCGCCGCCGACATCGTCGTCGACGAGCTGCGCGCCGCCGGCGCCGAGGGCGTCTGCGTCAACCTCGGCGGCGACGTGCGGGTCGAGGGCAGCAGTCCGGCCGGCGACGGTTGGACCGTCGCGATCGAATACCCGGAACGCTCGGCCGCGCTGGCGCGCATCGGACTCGCGCGCGGCGCGGTCGCGACCTCCACGACCTTGCGCCGCCGTTGGCACGTGAACGGCGAGCTCCGTCACCACCTGATCGACCCCGTCACCGGTCGGCCCGCTCGGACCGACGTGACATTCGCGACGGTCGTCGCCGGGCACGCGTGGATGGCCGAAGTGCTCGCCAAGGCGCTCGTGTTGCACGGAACGCCGATGCCGTACGACCTCGTCGTGAGCCACGGCGCCGCCGCGCTCACCATCGACCGCGACGGCCGGACCGCGGCCTCGCCGGAGCTCGCGACCTACCTCGCCGGGGCGCTCCCCGACATCGTGTACACCGACGCCTTCACGAGGAGGGCGAACGCATCATGAACGCAGCCATCGTGAGCGGAACACTGCCTTGGTACATCGCGCGCGCAGCAGGCCTGGTCTCCTGGGCACTGCTCGCGGCCGCGACCTTGTGGGGGCTGGCGCTGTCCACGAAGGTGCTCGGACGCCGGCCCCGCCCGAACTGGCTCCTCGACATGCACCGCTGGCTCGGCGGAACGGCCCTCGCCTTCACCGGCGTGCACGTGCTCGCGCTGCTCGCCGATCAGTACACGCACCTCGGCCTCAGCGCGATCCTCGTCCCGTTCGCCTCGTCCTGGCACCCCGTGGCCGTCGCGTGGGGCGTCGTCGCCGGCTACCTGCTCCTCGCGGTCGAGCTCACCTCCCTCGCCCGGGCCCGGCTCTCGAAGCGGGTCTGGCGTCGTGTCCACATGGCCAGCTTCGTGCTCTTCGTCATGGCCACGATCCACGGCCTCACCGCCGGTACCGACACGAAGTCGGCCGCGGCGCGCCTGGTGGCGCTCGCCGTGAGTACCGTCTTCGTCGGGCTCACCGGCGTGCGGGTGGCCGAGGCGACACGCGCCCGCACGGCCGAACCGAGCCCCGCGACTGCCCGTCGCGAGCTGTTGGTCAATCGGTAGGAGACGCCGCATGGCGGCGCGGGAAGTCGAACCATCGTGAGCAGCCGGGTACTCATCGTCGAAGACGACGACCACGTGCGTGACGCCGTCGCGCGGGCCCTGCGCTACGAAGGGTACGAAGTGCACACCGCGGTCGACGGGAACGACGCGCTCGTGCACGTCGGCGAGATCGAACCCGAGGTGATCGTCCTCGACGTGTTGATGCCGGGCACCGACGGGATCGAGACGTGCCGGCGGCTGCGCGAGCGCGGCGACCACACTCCGATCTTGATGCTGACCGCGCGGCACGAGGTGAGCGACCGGGTGGCCGGTCTCGACGCGGGCGCCGACGACTATCTCGTCAAGCCGTTCGCGCTCGACGAGTTGCTGGCGCGTCTCCGCGCGTTGTTGCGCCGCACGAGCATCAGCGGCGGGAACGAGGTCTTGCGCGTCGGTGATCTGTCCCTCGACCCTCAGCGTCGCGAAGCGTGGCGCGGCACGCGCGAGCTCGGGCTCACCAAGACGGAATTCGACCTGCTCGAGCTGTTGCTCGTCAACGCGAACATCGTCGTCACCCGCGACACGATCTACGAACGCATCTGGGGCTACGAGTTCGAGACGTCGTCGAAATCGCTCGACGTCTACATCGG
>CAZLEC010000236.1:0-6747 GCA_964558245.1 uncultured Burkholderiales bacterium
CGTGTACGCGATGCTGCTCGCGATCGCCGTCGGCATCGCGCGTTGGCCCTATCCGTTCCTTCCTCGCCATCTCACGATCATCAGCAGCTTGACGATCGGCATCCCCGCGTTCTTCCTCGCGCTCGGCCCCAGCTCGCTCCGGTACGTGCCGGGGTTCGTGCCTCGCGTGCTGCAGTTCTCCGGACGGGCCGGGTCCGTCGCGGCAACCGCGACCTTCGTCGTGTACGCCGTCGCGCGCGACGTCGATCACGTGCCGCTGGATCAGGCGCGAACCGCGGCGACGATCGCCCTGCTCGTGGTCGGGCTCTGGGTGCTCGCGATGCTCGCGAGGCCGTTCACCCGACTCCGTGCGTTGCTGCTCGCGGCAATGGCCGGCGCGTTCGTCGGTGCGGTGACGATTCCCGGGATTCGCCGCTTCTTTGCGCTCGAGCTGCCGCCGGCCCGGGTGGGGGTGGTGATCGCCCTCGCGGTCGCCGGTGCCGGCGCCCTGTTGGAGCTGACCCGGTTCAGGACCCGCAGGTGAGCGAGTCGCTGTCGGGCCGGGCGACCGGGCTCGCAGCCGTGCCGCCGGTGTAACCGGCCGGGGGCGGACCCGACGTCGTGGGCCGGGCGAACTCCGTCGTGGCCCAGATCGACCCGTTCGGCGCGCAGTACACGCCGATCCCGACTTCTTGGTAGCCGGGCGACAGGATGTTGTCGCGGTGCTCCTGCGAGTGCATCCACGCGACGTGGAGTGCGCCGGCGGACACGCCCGCACTGCCCATCGCGATGTTCTCGCCGACGTAGTCGAAGGGCCCGAGAAGCGACGCGATGTTGCTGTGGTGGAGGTTCGAGCCGCCCATCGTCTGGCTCCACGCGGCCGCGTAGTTGGCGAGCGTCGGGTTCCACGCGAGGGGAGCGAGGCCCCGAGCGCCGCGTTCCGAGTTCATCCGCCCGAACAGGTCTGCCGCGGCGCTGCCCAGCTTCGTGTTGGCGGCGGGCTTGCACTTCGGCCCCGCCGACGCGGGGGACAGGGCGTACGCCTGCGCGTTCGCGAAGGCGATCCAGTATCCACGCGCATGGGAGGCGGTCGCGATCGCGACTGCCGGCGCCGCGGTACAAGCGTTCACGACGGATCCGTAGTTGGTTGCCGCACCGAAGTTGAACACCCGGCCGTTCGCGGCGAGCAAGAGGTAGCCCGCGCCGTTGGAAGCGGGTGCCATGCCGACGATCGGTTGGGTCAGGTGCGCGTTGCCGACCGATCCGTGGAAGCCGGCGTCGCCGAAGGAGAACACGCCACCGTCGCTCGCGACGAACCAGTAGCCGCGCCCGGTCGCGGTGGCGGCGCCTCCGACGATCGGCTGGTTGAGCCGGAGTGAGCCGGTGGAGCCGTAGAAGTGTGCGTCGCCGAAGGCGAACACGCCGCCGTCGCGTGCGATCAGCCAGTAGCCGTGACCCGACCGCGTCGCGGCCATGCCGACGATCGGCTGGTTGAGCCGGATCGAGCCGGTGGAGCCGTAGAAGTGTGCGTCGCCGAAGGCGAACACGCCGCCGTCGCGCGAGACGAACCAGTAACCGTGACCCGTGGGCGTCGCGGCCATCCCGACGATCGGCTGGCGGAGGTGCAGCCGGTTCGCAGAACCCAGGTAGGTCGCGTCGCCCGACGTGAAGATGCCGCCGTCGGACGCGACGCGCCACGCGCCCAGTCCGGACGGCGTTGCGGCCATGCCGACGATCGGTGCGTTCAACGAGAGCGCGCCCATTGCCGCACCGGGAATCGACTGTTCACCTTCGGTGACGGTTGCGGATCTCGCGGCGGCGCTCTTCGCGGGGGGACGGGTCGTGGGCGCGTGGGCGACGGCCGCGCGGCGTGCGCTCGGCGTGCTCGCGCCCGCCGAGTTCCGCGTGGTCGCGAACGCCGTGCCCGCGACCAGCAGGATCGCCGCGTATGCGATCCATCTGGACGCGTTGCGCCTTGGTCCCACGTTTCGTGTCCCCTCAGTAGCCCGTACTCTCGGCCCGACTTGAAGGATCGGCACGATGCGGGTCGGGGTTGAGGAGATGGGGCCCCGAAGGGCCGTCGGACCGGGGTCGAACCCGCGGTGTCGCGCCTGGTGGAGACGCTTTTCGCTCGGATTCTGTGACCCTCGCGCGTCGGGCTAGCCGCTCACCCGGCGGCGCTCGACGGCGCCGACGCCGTCGCGTTGCCGCTCCCGACGAGGATTTGGTTCGGCAGCATCGTGTAGTGCCAGGTGTAGTGCTCGCGGCGCGCGGGCCGGCCCGGCGTGTCGATCACGCGGTCGAACGCGACGTCGAACCCGGACTCGCCGGTCGACACCTGTTCGGACTGGCCCGCGGCCAGCGTCGCGCAGACGTCGTTCGGGTCGACGAGCTTCGACGCCGGGCACTGGAACCGCTGATCCGCGACGGGAACCGGGTTCGACGTCGCGCGGTTCTCCTCGTGTGCGGTGCGGCCGTCGGTGTCGCCGTACAGCGTGACGGTCACCGAGGTCGCGCTGTAGTACGCACGGATGAGGATGCCGTGGCGCGTGTCGTCGCGGAACTGCAGGTCGATCACGCCGTAGTTGACCGTCGCCTCGCGGCCCGGCGGGTAGCGCGAGATGTAGATGGTGTGCGGCTGATGTGTGACGTCGGCGTACCCGCCGAAGAACGCCGCGTTGTAGGTGGTGGTCGCGAGCTGACTGACGCCGCCGCCGTAGTCGTCGAAGAACTCGCCCTGCGCGAACACGGGGGCCGTCACGAATCCGCGCGCCGCGGTGCGGGGCCCGACGGTCTGGTTCAGCGAGAAGACCTTGCCCGGCTCGACGACGGTGTTGTTCAACAGGTCGGCGCCGCGGTGGATGTTGATGACGCGTGCCTCGCCGGGCGGGTAGTCGGTCGTGAAGGAGGACACCTCCTGATCGATGCCGAGGCTCCGGGCCCACGCGGTGTCGTGGCGGGGCACGACGACCCGCAGCGGCGCGGCCACGCGCCGTTGGCCCTGCAGGACTGCGGCAACCACCGCGTTCATGGCGACTTCGTGGCCGTCGTGGGAGGGCACGACCTGCACCGAGTTCGCCGGGGTCACCTCGAACTGCGCGTCGACGGGGAGCTGCTCGAGACCGGCCAGCGGCGCGCCGAGCGCGGTGTGCAAACGCTTCGCGTCGAGGGTCACGACGAGCTCGTGCCCGACGATGCGAGTGCCCAACGCGCTTGCGAGTTGCGCCGGAGCCACCGTGATCGTCGTCCGACCGACGACGAGCATGACGTCGCCGGCGAGGAGCCGGCGCGCGCGGGCCGCGGCGGTGGCGACCGCCCGGGCGTCGAGCCGGGGCCGGAGCGCCCCGACCGGCAGGTCGATGACGCCGCGCTGCGAGCCGGAGAGCGCGGTCTCGAGCACGGCTTGCGCCCGGCTGCGCACGATGCCGGTCCCGGCGCGGGGCTCGATCGCGATCACGTGGGCGTCGCGGAACCGGAGGCCGCCTTCTTGCTCGCCGTTGTCGGTCTCCGCGGACCACCCGTCGAGCACACCCTCCAGGCGGTCCTCGTCGTAGGCGACGCGGAGCCGGACGTGCTCGGGACGCAGCCAGCGTCGCGCGGTGCCGAGCATCCGGCTGAACGGGTTCCCGTGCCGGCCGGCGGCCACGGCATCCCGGGCGGTCGCCCGGGCGTCGACGGTGAACTCGAGGAGTGACGGGCTGACGGAGAGCTCCCGGGTTCCGATCCGGACCCGCACCGGCGCCTGGGCGAGGGTGACGCCCAGCCGGGCCACGCGGTCGTAGACGGCGACCTCGCGGTGCCCGGCGGCCGCGACGCCGTCGACCTGCACGCCCGGCAACACGCGCCCCGCGTAGACGTGCTGCTCGATCAGCGTGATCGCCGCGACCGCCAAGATCGCTGTCGTCACGAGACCGGCCGCGGCGACGCCGATCCGGCGGGGCCAGGTCGACACGAGCTCGGCGCCGCGCCGCGGACGCGCCGGCGCCGGGAGCGGCTCCGCGCGTTCGCTCCGCGGGTCGCGACGCGCGGTTTGCGACCCGGGCCCGAACATCCGGGCGAGGCTATAGCCACGTTCCGTCTCGTCACGCTGCGGGCGGTCGGTGGGCGAGAATGCCCGGATGCGATCCGATCTCCGCCGCTTTCTACTCGACGCAGGCGCGTCGGACGACGACATCGCCCGCGCCCAGTCCGAGGGTTGGTTGCCGTTGCTCGCGCTCGACCGGCTCGTCACGCCCGGTCGGGCGGCGCACGATGTCGCCGAGGTTGCGACGCTCGCGGGCGCCGACGAAGATCGGCTGCGGAGTCTGTGGCGCGCCGTCGGCTTCCCGGATGTGCCGGTCGGCCTGCGCGTGTTCACCGACGCCGACGTCGAGGCGGCGCGACTCGCGCTCGATGGCGCGTTCGCGCGCCGCGCCGACTTCGGCACGGTCCTGCGCCACGTGCGCGTGATCAGCTCGGCGATGGCGCGCGTCGCGGCCGTGCTGGCCGAGAACTACGGCGACACGGTGCGTGATCTGCGGGCCGAGGGAGTCGACGACGAGACGATCGCGTGGTGGATCGTCGAGGGTTTCGCGGCCGAAGAGCTCACGACGCTGCTCGTGTACACGGCCCGGCTCCAACTCCGGGCAGCAGCCTGGCGCCGCATGAGTCTCGACGCCGCGCCCGACATCGCGGTCGCGATCGGGTTCGCCGATCTCGCGGGCTACACCGAGCTGAGCGCCGAGCTCGATCCCGCTCGCCTCACGGAGTTCGTGGACACCTGGGAGGAGCTCGCGTACGACACGGTCGCGCGGCACGGCGGCCGGGTCGTGAAGACGATCGGCGACGAAGTCATGTTCGCCGGATTGTCGGCGCAAGTGGCGCGCATCGCGGTTGCGCTGCGCGACGAGGCCGGCGCGCTCGACCTTCCCGCGGTGCGTTCGGGGATCGCGTCGGGAATGGTCGTGGCGCGAGACGGCGACTACTACGGCCCGGTGGTCAACCTCGCGAGCCGGCTCAGCGAGATCGCACCCCCGGGCGGGATCTACGCGTCTGCATCCCTCCGCGGCGACCTGGCCTCCGACGACTCGTTCTCGTGGTCGGCGGCGCAGACGCACAGCCTCCGCAGCATCGGCCCGGTTCCCGTGTATTCCCTGTTGACGGTATCCGAGACCTCCGCCTGAAGCACGTCAGGTAGCTTGCGGGGGTGCCGGACGCCGACCGACTCACGCTGCTGCAGATACATGCGCACCCCGACGACGAAGCGTCGAAGGGAGCCGGGACCACCGCCAAGTACGCGGCCGAAGGTGTGCACAACGTCTTGGTGTGCTGCACCGGCGGCGAGGCCGGCGACATCCTCAACCCGGCGGTCGACACGCCGGAGGTCCGCGCCAATCTCTACGAAGTTCGTATGGCCGAGCTCCGAGCCAGCGTCGATGCCCTCGGTTACGGCGCGCTGTACCTCCTCGGATATCACGACAGCGGCATGCCCGACAGCGAGACGAACGCCCGGCCCGACAACTTCGCGAACGCACCGCTCGACGAGGCGGTCGAGCGATTCGTGCGGATCATCCGCGCCGAGCGGCCGCAGGTGATCATCACCTACCGCGACGAGCAGAACTTCTACCCGCACCCCGATCACATCCGGGTGCACGAGATCTCGGGCCCCGCATTCGACGCGGCCGGCGATCCGGACGCCTTCCCCGGCGCCGGCGATCCGTGGCAGCCGTCGAAGCTCTACTACGTGTCGTGGTCGATCGCGCGGGTGAAGGCGCTGCACGGGGCGTACCTCGCGCGCGGCGAGGAGAGTGCGTACACCTCCTGGTTCGAGCGCGGGTTCGACACGGATCGCAAGGACGAGTTCACGACGCTCATCGACGTCGGCGACTATCTCTTCAAGCGGCGCGAGTCGCTGCTCGCGCACCGCACCCAAGTGGATCCCGACGGGCACTGGATGCGCCTTCCCGACGACGTCATCCGCGAGGTGTTCCCGTGGGAGGAGTTCACGCTGGTGCGATCGCTGGTCGACAACGGTGTGGCCCCCGGTGAGTTCGAGGACGACCTCTTCGCCGGCCTGCGCGCCGACGCGGTAGACCGTGCCTGATCACGACGTCGTCGTCGAATTCGTCGTCGCGGCCGCCAAGAAGGAGCAGGCTCGCAGCTGGGTGCGGGTCGTCGACGGCGCAGTGGCCGACCGCGGAGAAGGTGCGCCGGCGGATCCCGCCGACATCACCTTCACGGCCACCCCCGCCGACGCGCACGCGCTGCACGACGGCACCCTCGACCTCTCCGTCGGCTTCATGCGCGGCCAGGTCAAGATGGCCGGCGACTTCGGCGCCTTGTTGCACTTCCTGCCCGCGACCGGCGGACCCAACCCGCGCCTAGCGATCGCCGACATCCTTCCGGCTTAGCGTTCGCCTTCCGCCGAGGAACACTCGCGAGACGCGCGCTCCGCACTTGCCGTAGAAGCGCAAGTTGCTGACCCAGGAGATCTCGCCGGTGGCGATGCCTCGCAGTTCGAGGTCGGCGCACAGACCCGCGAGCACCGCCGACCCGACGCCCCCGTGCTGCAGCGTCGGATCGGTGGCCATCGGCCCGATCCATCCGGCTCGGTTCACCGAGTGGCACGCGAAGCCGATCGTGCGGCCGTCGTCGGCGCGCGCCGCGACCGCGGTACCGAGCGCCACGGCCCGGTCGAGCTCCGGAACCCAGTGCGGGAACGCCGCGGCCGCGAAGTCGTGCGCGCCCGGTCCCGTCTCGAGCTCGACGGTCACGCCCACAGGCGGTGGC
>CAZLEC010000237.1:0-6739 GCA_964558245.1 uncultured Burkholderiales bacterium
TCGACGACGGCGAAGACGCGGGAAGCGAGCACGCGATCGCGGCGGCCGGTCCGGCCGTCGCCGTGCTGCTGCACGGTTCCTACGAGCAGGGCGCGCCGCTCGATCCCAACTGGGCGGCGGAGATCGAAGCCCTCGACGCGCGTACGCGACATCTCGCGACGCATGACCGTCACCTCGTCGCGGTCACGGAACGCGATCGGCCGTACATCACCGGCGACCTCATCCGCGCGTTCACGTATACCGGGACGCGCGCCGAGGTCGGCGAGAAGCTCGCGACCGCGGCCGCGTCGGGCGTGACCGAGGTCGCGTTCCAACCCGCGGGCCCCGACATCCCGCGCGAGCTCCGCGCGTTCGCCGACGCAGCCGGGCTCGCGTCGTAGCCGATGAGTGCGTCGCGCAACGGCCCCGATCCCGACGCGCTCGCCCGCGTGATCGAGCGGTTCGCGGGCGAACGCGTCGAGGTCGGCGGCCTGCGCCGCTGCTCGGGGGGCGCGTCGCGCGAAACCTGGGCGCTCGACGCGACCGGCGCCGGCGGCGGGGTGCTGCCGCTCATCCTGCGGCGTGATCCCGCGGCTCAGGCCAACGCGGAGAACCGGGCGACGGAGTACGCGGTGCTCGCGGCGGCCGAAGCCGGTGGCGTCGCCGTCCCGCGCGTGCTCGCGTTGCTCGACGCCGCCGACGGGCTCGGCGCGGGCTTCCTGATGGACCGTGTCGAGGGCGAGACGATTCCCCGCCGGATCCTGCGCGACGACGACTTCGCGGCCGCTCGCCCGCTCCTCACCGTGCAGGCCGGCGAGATCGCGGCGCGCATCCATGCGATCGACGTCGACGCGCTCCCGCAACTGGCGCGCCTCGGTGCGCGCGAGCAGATCGACCAGCAGCGCGCCTATCTCGACGCGTTCGACGAGCCGCACCCCGCGCTCGAGCTCGGGTTGCACTGGCTCGAGGAGCACGCGCCGGCCGAGCCCGACGCGCCCTCGCTCGTGCACGGCGACTTCCGCAACGGCAACTTCATCGTCGGCCCCGACGGCATCCGGGCCGTGCTCGACTGGGAGCTCGCGCACCTGGGCGATCCGATCGAAGACCTCGGATGGCTGTGCGTGAAGTCGTGGCGCTTCGGCCAAGCCGACCGCGTCGCCGGCGGCTTCGGATCGCTCGCCGAGCTCCTCGCGGCGTACGCGCGCGCGGGCGGCGCAAGCGTGAGCGAAGAGGCCGTGCGGTTCTGGGTGGTGCTCGGCACGGTCAAGTGGGGCGTGATCTGCGCGGGCCAGACGCTCCTGCACGTGAACGGTGTCGTCCGCTCGGTCGAGCTGGCCGCGCTCGGGCGGCGCGTCGCCGAGATGGAATGGGACCTGCTCGACCTGCTCGACGGAGGTTGGTGATGACCCAGGACCGGCCGACCGCGAGCGAGCTCGTCACGGCCGTGCGCGAGTTCCTCGAGCACGACGTGATGAGCGCGACCGAAGGGCGCGTGCAGTTCCACACCCGCGTGGCGGTGAACGTCCTCAACATCGTCGCACGCGAGCTCGACCTGGGCGCCGGCCTCGCCGAGCAGGAACGCCAACGCGCGGCGACGCTGCTCGGTCACGACGGCGACGCCCGCGCGCTCGAACGCGAGCTCGCGGCGGCCATCCGCTCGGGCGCCCTCGACGACCGGCTCGAGCAGGTCCGCGGGCACGTGCGCGCCACGGTTCGGGAGAAACTCCTGATCGCCAACCCCGGCTACCTCCCCGACGCGGCGGCCGAATAGATCTGCGCCTAGATTCGTTCGCATGAGGATCGCCACCTGGAACGTCAACTCGCTGAAGGCCCGGCTTCCTCGCGTCGAGGAGTTCCTCGGCTACGCCGACGTCGACGTGCTGTGCCTCCAGGAGACCAAGCTCTCCGACAAGAGCTTCCCCGCGCTCACGTTCTCGGGGCTCGGCTACGAATCGGTGCACAACGGCCAGGGCCAGTGGAACGGCGTCGCCATCCTCTCGCGCGTCGGGATCGAGAACGTCACCAACGGTTTCGACGACGCCCACGTCGACCCGTACGAAGGCGACTCGCGCGTCATCGCCGCCGATTGCGGCGGCATCCGGTTCGTGACGGTGTACGTGCCGAACGGCCGGGAGGTCGGCACCGACTTCTACGACCGCAAGCTGGTCTGGCTCCAGGCGCTCCACGACTGGCTGGCCGCGACCAACACGCCCGACGATCCGCTCGTGGTGCTCGGCGACTTCAACGTCGCGCCCGAAGACCGAGACGTGTGGGACCCGAAGAAGTTCGTCGGCGCGACCCACGTGACACCCGCCGAACGTGATGCGGTGGTGCAGCTCGAGAAGTGGGGCCTGCAAGACCTGTTCCGCCGCATCTACCCCGACACCGATCGGCTCTTCAGCTACTGGGACTACCGCGCCGGCGACTTCCACCAGCACCGCGGCATGCGCATCGACCTCGTGATCGGCACGCAGCCCGTGGCCGACCGCGTCACGTGGGCGGTGATCGACCGCAACGCCCGCAAGGGCACCGGCCCCTCCGATCACACGCCGGTGATCATCGACCTCGGCGACTGATCCACCACTCCGAACCGGCGTGAGTGAGCGGTCGCAGAGACCGGTCGCAGAGACCGCCGGCTCACGCCGGTTGCGCGGTTGCTAGAGCAGGTCGGCGTTCGCGAACTCGAGGGCGCGCCGCGCGAGGGCAGGAACGCCGCGCTCGAGCGAAGCGAAATAGGCGTCGTCGCTCGTCCCGGCACGGAAACGCGCGAACGAGCCCTCCATCACGCACGCGAGCTTGAACAAGCCGAGCACGCAGTAGTAGTTCACGTGCTCGAGGTCGCGTTCGGAGCCGGTCGCGTACCGCTCGAGCAACTCGTGACGCGTCGGGATGTCCGTCCGCCCCGCGAACGGCGTCACGCCGGCCAACGACGCCGCATCGCCGGCCTCGGCCCACAACCCGAGCACCCAACCGAGGTCGACGAGCGGATCACCGATCGTCGACTGCTCCCAGTCGACCACTGCGACCAGCTCGGCCGGCAGATGCGGCGCGAGCATCACGTTGTCGAGCTTGTAGTCGCCGTGGATCACGCCCGGCTCCTGCATCGGCGGCACCCGCTCGGTGAGCCACCGGCCGGCTTCGTCGACCTCCGGGAGCTCGCGCGTCTTGTACCGCTCGAGCTGGCCGAGCCAGCGCGGCACCTGGCGTTGGAGATACCCGTCGGGGCGGCCGAATCCCTCGAGCCCGCCCGCGTTCCAGTCGAACCGGTGAATGCCGGAGAGCGCGTCGATCAGCGCGAACCCGCAACCGCGCGCCGCGTCGGGGCCGGCTGCCAACACCGGCGGGAGAGACTCACGCACGACGACACCGTCGACGCGGTGCATCAAGTAGAACGGTGCGCCGATCACCTCGGTGTCGGTGCAACACGCAATGGGCGCCGGTACCGGGACCGGGCGGCGATCATGCCAGCCCGCCGAGCCGCGCAAGGCCTGCAACACACGGAACTCGCGGGCCATGTCGTGCGCGGTCGGCGACAGCGGTGTGCGCGGTGGTCGTCGGAGCACCGCGACGAGCTCACCACGTTCGACGAGGAACACCTCGTTCGAATGGCCGGTCGTGATGCGCGTCACCGACAGCGGCGCACCGCGAGCGAGGTCCTGCTCGTCCATCCACGTTGCCAGGCGGGTCTCGTCGACCAGAGGAGTCGTCACAACGTGCAGTCTGCCGATCGCGGGGCCGGCGTGTCATCCAAACCGACGCCCGGCTGCGAACACCATGCGATCTGCAAAACGATCGGAGATCCGATCAAACCAAGGGGAGACCTCATGTCGTTCGTTCGCTTGCTTCCGGCTTGGCTGCACGCCGTCGCCGACTACGCAGTCGGCCTGTCCCTCATCATCGTCGCGGTCGTCGCCGGCGGCGCCGGCAAAGCGGTCGCCCCGGGCGTCGTCGTCGGCGCAGTCGTGCTGATCGTCAGCATGCTCACGAAGTACCCGCTCGGCGTGGCCAAGGTGCTGCCCTTCACGGTGCACTCGGCCGGCGACTACCTCGCGGCGGCCCTGCTCATCGTCTCGCCGTTCGCGCTGAATTTCCACAACACCGCGACCGGCCTCACCGCCTTCTACATCGTCGCCGGCATCGCCGTGCTCGCGGTGAGCCTGATCACCAACTACCAGTACAGCGACAAGCGCGAGTGGAGCCCCACGCGAGCAGTCGCGGCGTAACCCACTCCCTTCCCCGATACCGAAAGGTCCCCGGCACTGATGCCGGGGACCTTTCGCGTCGGCGATCAGGTGTACCGGGTGATGTAACCGCGCCTTCGGAACATCGTGAGCATGCGCACGAGGAACCAGGCCGCCAGGACCAGCATCACGACCGAACCGGCAGCGGCGATCGCAACCTGCGTCCAGTTGAGGCCGGTGCCGTCGACGAGGCCGCGCAGCGCCGTGAACGCGTGGGTCGTGGGCAGCGCCAGCGCGATCGGCCGCATGATCGTGGGCAACGCGTTGGTCGGGTAGAAGACGCCCGACAGCGGCAGGAGCACGAACATCACTCCCCACGCGAGCGCCTCGGCACCGGTCCCGAACCGCAACACCAGACCGATCACGAGCAGCGAGATCGCCCACCCCACGACCAGGAGCGTGACCGCGATCGGGATCAGCCCGAACCCGAGCGACCACACGTGGAACGAGAAGAACGCCAGCGCGCCGATCACCATCACGCCGACGCCCATCACGAGCTTGATCATCCCGAACATCGCGACGCCCGCGACGTACTCGACCTCGCGCACCGGCGTGACCATCATGTTGAGCAGGTTCCGCGTCCAGGTCTCCTCGAGGAAGCCCGTGCTCATCGCGATCTGCGACTGATAGATCACGTGCCAGAGCACGATGCCCGCGAGCAGGTAGCCCGACGCCTTCTCGGTGCCCGTGGCACTGCTCTTGCCGACGAACGCCGCGAGCGACCCGAAGAGCACGACGTCGACCAACGGCCACAACGTCACGTCGAACAGCCGGTGGGGGCTGCGCACGAGCACGTACGCGTGCCGGCGCGCGATGGCGCGCATGCGCAACCACGACCGCGCACGCGGCGACAGCTCGGACGCGATCGGAAGGGTCACGGGTGGTCGCTCTGTTGGGAGGTGGTCGCCTGGTGGCGGTCGGCAAGATGCAGGAAGACGCCTTCGAGGTTGCCGCGCCCGTACGCAGCCGCGATCGACGCCGGCGTGCCGTCGGCCACGATGCGACCCGCGGAGAGGAAGAGCACCCGCTCGCACACGTGCTCGACGTCGGTCATGTCGTGACTGGTCATCAGCAGCGCCGTGCCCTCGTTGGCGGCAACCTCGATCAATCCCTCTCGCACCCGCAGCGCGACGTCGGGATCGAGCGACGCGGTCGGCTCGTCGAGCACGAGGAGACGGGGACGGTGCAACGTCGAACGCACGATCCCGATCAACGTCCGCTGGCCCGACGACAGCTCGGTGCCCATCGCGTCGGCGAGATGCGCGATGCGGAACCGTTCGAGGCCCTCCTCGATCCGGGCGCCGGGGTCGGCGAGCCCGTACAGCTGCCCGTAGAGCTGCAAGTACTCGCGCACGCGCATGCGCTCGGTGAGCGGGAGGTAGCCGGCGGCGAACCCGATGCACTCCGCGGCCCGGCTGCGATGGCGCTCGAGGTCGATCCCGCAGATCGAGATCGATCCCTCGTCGGGCTGCACGACCCCGAGGATCATCAACAGCGTGGTCGTCTTGCCCGCGCCGTTCGGCCCGAGGAGCGCGACGCGCTCGCCGGCGCCGACGACGACGTCGATACCGTCGACTGCGCGCGTACGGCGATAGTCCTTGACCAGGCCGCGCGCGTCCAACACCGGTTCCGCGGGCATGCGATCAACGTACTCTCCGTCTGTGGCCAGCACGCCGGAAATACCCAGCGCCGTTGTCGCCGTCGACTGGTCGGGCGCGCGGGCCGCGTCGGCGCAGCGAACGGCCATCTGTGTCGCGATCGCGCGCGGCGAGCGCGTCGAGCCAACGGCCGGCCGAACGCGCATCGAGACGATCGAGCTGATCGAGCAGCTCCCGCCGCCGGTGGTCGTCGGCTTCGACTTCTCGTTTGCGTTTCCGGCCTGGTTCGCCCGCGCGCACCGCTGCGCGACCATCGACGAGGTCTGGGCACGCGCCGCGCGCGATGGCGAAACGTGGCTCCGGCCGACGCCACCGTTCTGGCGGGATCGGTGCGTGCTGCCGGTCGAACAACGGCTCCGGCGCTGCGAGCTCGCGCTCGCCCCGGCCAAGTCGGTCTTCCAGCTGGTCGGCAACGGGCAGGTGGGAGCCGGATCGGTTCGAGGCATGCCGCTGCTCGCTCGGCTGCGCGCGAGCGGCTTCGCCATCTGGCCGTTCGACGCGGCGGGCGCGCGGACCGTCGTGGAGATCTATCCGAGCCGCCTGCGTCGCTTGGCGCCGCCCGACCTCACCGTGCGTGCGTGGACATCGCTGCACGAGCGTGACGCGGTGGAGTCCGCACGCGTCATGTGGAACCATCGGGCCTCGTTCGCCGGCCTCGCCGCGGCGACCGATCCCGTTACCAGCATCGAAGGCGACGTATGGATGCCGGCGTGAACCGCGGCCTTACTTCTTCGCCTTGATCAGCTCGATCAGCGCCGGCACGACCTTGTGCACGTCGCCGACGATGCCGAGGTCGGCCACGGAGAAGATCGGCGCCTCGGCGTCCTTGTTGACGGCGATGATGTTGTCGCTGTTCTTCAT
>CAZLEC010000238.1:0-6731 GCA_964558245.1 uncultured Burkholderiales bacterium
GATCACCAACTTGGCGCTCATGGTGGTCGGGGCGTTCGTCGCCCGCGCGCTCTATCACCCCGCGTTCGGCGTGATCTTCGTCAACCAGCTGCCGCTCGCGGTGCAGATCGCGTTGTCGTTCGCGGTCGTGAACATGTTCCTCGGCATCTTCAACCTCTTGCCGATCCCGCCGCTCGACGGCTCCGCGCTCCTTGAGCGCGTGTTGCCGCGCGAGTGGTTGCCGGGCTGGCAGCAGTTCCGCCCCTACGGGCTGTTCATCCTCCTGTTCCTCGTGGTGTCGGGCCGGGTGCCCGGGCACCTCTTCGATCCGCTCCTCCAGCACCTGTACTCGTACGCGCTGCGATGACCACGAACCCGACGCTGCGGACGCGCGGGCGTCGACTCGCGCACCTGGTCGCGCGGTTCCTCGGATCGCTCCGCATCGCCCGCCTCGACGACGCGACGCGCGCGTGGGTGGCCGGCGCGCTCGAACCCGCGGAGCGGCGCGTGTGGGACGGCATGGCCCCGGTCGACCAGGCGGAGGGGGTCGCCGTCGCGCGCCGCCTCGAGACCGCGCTCGGCGCGACTCCGGAAGGTTCCGACCCGCGCTGGCGGGCCGCCGCGCTCGTGCACGACGCCGGCAAGCAGCTCTCGGGCCTCGGCACGGTGGCCCGGGCGATCGTCACGGTCGTCGCGGCGGTGCTCGGCGAGGCGAGGCTGCGCCGGTGGGTGGTGGCCGGCGATCCGGTGCGGACGAGGATGGGGCGGTACGTCGCCCACGACGATCTCGGCGCCGACCTGCTGCGCCGGGAAGGCGCCCGACCGGAGGTCGCAGCCTGGGCCGGTGCGCACCACCGGCCGGCCCGGTGGCCCGACACGGGCATCCCGGCGGACGTGTGCCGGGCGCTGGCCGCCGCTGACGGCGAGGTCCTGGAGGGCTGATCAGCTGGGATTGAACCGAACGGGCTCCGCTGCCGATACAAGCCCGTGGCCTATCGACCCGAGACGCCCTATTTCGTGCGGCTCGACGAGGCTCCGCCCGTTTCCCGGTTCGCACCTCAGCGGCGCGAGCGGCAATTGGAAGGGACGACGACGACCAACCCCGGCCCGGTGCGCCGTCGCCGCCGGCGGTTCACCATCCGTCCGGTCGGTGTGCTCCTCGTGGCGGTCCTCGCCTGGGTGGGATGGGCGTACACGACGCCCGGCGGGCCGAGCGCCCGGATCCAAGGTTGGATCGACCACACGCGCGGCGTCGTCGACACCGCCAGTATCGGTCCGGGGTTGCACCAGACCGCGACGTACTTCAACGAGCTGTACGCGACCCAGGGCAGCTACCCGAACATGTCGGACACCGCGATCCAGGAGGATCCCAAGGCCGGCTTCGGCCTCGGGATGAACTTCACGTGGTGCAGCGGTCAGGCTGTCGTGCTGCAGGCTCCGGCCGCGGGCGGAACCATCAGCCGCTTGCTCGTGGGCGGCCGCGACATCGGTGACGTCACGGTCGCCGCCGGCTGCCCGTCGAACCTCGCGCACCCGAAGCCGTGGAAGTTGCCCGCGCCGGCAGGCTGACCGGCTGCGGCGCGGCTACGCGCGCGGCAGGAGCCCGGCCGCGGCCGTGGCCCGAGCGAGCACTTCGTCGGCGATGACTGCAGCCGCGTCGGCGCCGATCGCGAGGAGCCGGTCGACTTCGGCGGGATCCGCCGCGAGCTCGGCGTATCGCTCCTGCACCGGTCGGAGATACTCGACCACCGCGTCGGCGACCGCGGCTTTGAACTGTCCGTAGCCGCCCGCGCCGAACTGCTCCTCGACCGCGGCGATCGTGAGGCCGGTCGCCGCGCCGTAGATCTCGATGAGGTTCGACACGCCGGGCTTGGCCGCGCGGTCGTGGCGCACGTCGGTTTCCGAGTCGGTGACCGCCGACTTGATCCTCTTCGTGATCGCCTTCGGTTCGTCGAGCACGCCGATGCTGCCGTGCGGGGAGTCCTCCGACTTCGACATCTTCTTGGTGGGTTCCTGGAGGTCCATGATCCGCGCGCCGACGGGCGGGAACGTCGCCTTCGGCACGGTGAACACTTTGCCGAACTGATGGTTGAACCGCAGCGCGATGTCGCGCGTGAGCTCGACGTGCTGGCGCTGGTCGTCGCCGACCGGGACCTCGTCGGTGTTGTAGAGCAGGATGTCGGAGGCCATCAGCACCGGGTAATCGAAGAAGCCGACCGACAACGACTCCTGTCCGCCGGGGCCCTCCCGCGCGGCCTTGTCCTTGAACTGCGTCATGCGGCGGAGCTCACCGAAGGTGGCACTGCAGTTGAGCAGCCACGTGAGCTCGGCGTGCGCGCGCACGTGGCTCTGGACGAACAGGAGGCACCGCTGCGGATCGAGGCCGGCGGCGAGCAGGAGGGTGGCCAGCCGGCGGGTGGTGGCCGTCAGCTCGGCCGGGTCGTACGGCATCGTGAGCGCATGCAGGTCGACGACGCAGAACACCGCGTCGTGGCGAGCGGCGCCGGGCGAACCGGCCTCGGGCTGGGTGTCGACCCAACGCTGCACGGCGCCGATGAAGTTGCCGAGGTGCATGTCGCCGGTTGGCTTGATTCCCGAGAAGACGCGAGCCACGACGCCGCACACTACCGGCGCGCACGGCTCTCACCTGGTGCTTTTCGCAGTCGCGCCGGATCCGGCCCGCGGTACGGAAGGTGCGTCAACATCGCCGGCCCGTTGGATACCCTGACCGCATGCCCTACGAGGTCTCGACGCCGGTCTTCGAAGGCCCGTTCGATCTCCTCTTGCACCTCATCCTGAAGGAAGAGGTCGACCTCTGGGAGATCTCGCTCGCGCGCATCGTCGACGCGTTCTGCGCCGAGGTCGAGAAGATGCAACGCGTCGACCTCGAGTCGGCGACCGAGTTCCTGCTCATCGCGGCGACGCTCGTGGAGTTGAAGGCGCGCCGGCTCCTTCCCGGTCGTGACGACGTCGATCTCGACGAGGAGCTGTCGCGGTTCGAGGAACGCGACCTCCTGCTCGCGCGGCTGCTCGACTGCAAGACGTTCCAAGACGCGGCGAAGGTCCTCAACGCCCGGCTGGCCAACGCGGGCCGCTCGGTCGCGCGCAGCGCCGGGCCGGAGGAGCCGTTCCGGACCCTCGCGCCCGACCCACTCGAACGGGTCTCGCTCGACGCGTTCGTCGCGGCCGCGCGCGCGGGCCTGTTCCCGCCGCCCCCGCCCGAGGTGCGCACCGACGCCGAGCACGTCGCGCCGATCCGAGCGAGCGTCCGCGACGCGGTGGAAACCGTGCTGGCGCTCCTGCCCGCGACCGGATCCGTGCTCTTTCGCGACCTTACGCTCGGTGCCGGCGAGAAGCTCGAGGTGATCGTGCGCTTCCTCGCGGTGCTCGAGCTGTTCAAGCAGGGCGTGATCGACCTCGAGCAGTCGGAGAGCTTCGCGGATCTCGTGGTCCTGCCGCTCGCTCCGGGTGAGCGCGTCGAGCTCGACCTCATCTCGATCGCCGATCTCGACGGCGACGCCGTGCCCGTCGAGGAGCCCGTCAAATCGTGACAAGCGATACGTTCGTCGATGTGGACGTGAAAGCGGCGATCGAGGCAGTGGTGCTCGCGGCGACCGAGCCGGTACCTCCGGCGGTGTTGGCACAGCTCGTCGAGTTGCCCACGACGCAGGTCGAGGAGCTCTGCGAGCAGCTCGCGGCGGAGTACCAGCGCGACGGGCGCGGGTTCGAGTTGGCGCGCGTCGCAGGCGGGTACCGCTTCCA
Organism: uncultured Burkholderiales bacterium; assembly: GCA_964558245.1. Lineage (GTDB taxonomy): Bacteria > Actinomycetota > Acidimicrobiia > IMCC26256 > PALSA-610 > JBBQER01. The sequence continues at coordinate 3,742 of CAZLEC010000238.1, forward strand.
GACCCATCCCGACGCGTACGCGTACGTCGAGCGGTTCGTGCTCGAGGGCCAAACCGCGCGGTTGTCGGGCCCGGCGCTCGAGACGCTCGCGATCATCGCCTACAAACAGCCGATTGCGCGTGCGCACATCTCCGCGATCCGAGGTGTCAACGTCGACGCGACCTTGAAGACGTTGGTCGCGCGCGGCTACATCGAGGAGAGCGGGCACGAGCACACGCCGGGCAACCCCGCGCTGTTCTCGACGACGTCGGCGTTCCTCGAGCGCCTCGGCGTGAATTCGCTCGCTGATCTCCCTCCGCTCGCCGATTTCGTTCCCGACTCCAGCCTCGTCGAGGCGCTCGAGCGGGGCCTGCGCGGCACCGACGTCGAGCTCGAACAGCCCGGCGAGGATCCCGAGCCTTAGGCGTGCCTGACGCGGGCGGGCGGCCCGGGCAAGCGGCGGACACTGCGGTCGGCCGCGCGGCGAACGACGAGGGCGAACGGTTGCAGAAGCTGTTGGCGCGTGCGGGTTTCGGCTCGCGCCGCGCGTGTGAGCAGCTGATCGCCGCGGGCCGCGTCGTGGTCGACGACGAGGTCGCGATCCTGGGGACGCGCGCCGATCCGGCCCGCGCCCGCATCGCCGTCGACGGTGTCCCGGTCGTGGTCGACACGACGCGCGTCTACTGGCTGTTGAACAAGCCTACGGGTTACGTCACGACGGCCCGTGATCCCCAGGGCCGGCCGACGGTGGTCGAGCTGGTGCCGGCCGAGCCCCGCGCCTTCCCGGTGGGCAGGCTCGACCTGGAGACCGAGGGTCTCTTGCTGTTGACGAACGACGGCGAGCTGGCCGAGCTGCTCACGCACCCGCGCCACGGCGTGGAGAAGGAGTATCTCGCCGAGGTCGAGGGGGTGCCGTCGCCGTTCGCGTTGCGTGCGCTTCGCGAGGGGGTGCAGCTCGACGACGGCCCGGCGCGAGCGATCCGGGCACAGGTCGTACAACGGTCGAGCTCGGGTGGGAGCGCCGTCGAGCTTGTGGTGAAGGAGGGGCGCAAGCGGATCGTCCGCCGCATGTGTGCGGAGATCGGCCATCCGGTGCGCAGGCTCGTGCGTACGCGCATCGGACCGCTGACCGATCCGCATCTTGCGCCCGGCGAGCACCGGGCGCTCACACCGGCCGAGGTGCGGTCGCTGTACGCGGCCGCTTTCGTCGAGCGCGAGACACCTCCCGACTAGCCTCCGATGCCGTGAGAGTCCTTGCTCTGCGCGGCGCGACCACCTGCGACGAAGACACCAAGGCCGAGGTCGATGCCAAGACCCAGCGCCTCGTCCAGGAGATGCTCGACCGCAACGCGATCGCCCACGACGACCTGATCAGCATCATCTTCACCGCGACCGACGACATCACCGCGGAGTTCCCTGCGACTGCCGCACGCGCGCTCGGGCTGGGCGACGTGCCGCTGTTGTGCGCCCGTGAGCTCGGGATCGCGCACGGCAAGCCGCTCGCGATCCGGGTGCTGATGCACTTCCACGGCGAGCAGGAGCGCAACGCGCTGCACCACGTCTACCTCGAGGGCGCGCGCTCGTTGCGCGACGACCTCCCGGCCTGACATGGCCGGGCGGATGGCTGTGGTCGGAACCGGTTTGATCGGTGGATCGGTCGGCCTCGCGCTCCGGGCGCGCGGCGTCGACGTGGTCGGGTTCGACCACGACGAAACGCGCTTGGCCCGCGCCAAGCAGCTCGGCGCGATCAGCGAGGTCGCGGCGACGCTCGCCGAAGCGGTGACCGGCGCGGAGCTCGTGATCGTCGCGGTCCCGGTGGGCGCGATCGCGGGTGCGGTGATCGCCGCGCTCGACGCGGGCGCGGCGGTGGTCACCGACGTCGGTTCGGTGAAAGGGCCGGTGGTCGCCGAGGTGGAGCGCGCCCGGCCCGAGGCCTCGGCTCGTTTCGTCGGCGGTCACCCGATGGCGGGTTCCGAGCAGGAGGGCGTCGACGGTTCCGACGCGACGCTGTTCGTCGGTTCCACCTGGACACTCACGCCTACGGCGAACACCGACGAGCGGGCGTACACGCTCGTGTTGCGCACGGTTCGCGAGCTCGGCGCGGAGGTCGTGACCGTCACCCCGACGCATCACGACGAGTTGGTCGCGCTGGTGAGCCACGTTCCCCAGCTCGCGGCCTCCACCTTGATGGACATCGCGACCGCCAACGAGGACGACCGGCGCACGATGTTGCGGCTCGCGGCCGGCGGCTTTCGCGACATGACGCGTATCGCCGCCGGGCATCCCGGCATCTGGCCCGACATCCTCGCAACCAACCGCGACGCGGTGCTCAGCGCGCTCGACGCGTACGTCGCCGCGTTGCTCCATGCCCGCGAGATCGTGGCTTCGGGCGCTCGTGACGATCTGCTCTCGCTGCTCGAACGGGCGCGTTCGGCCCGTCGCAATCTGCCGGTCGGCGCGTCGATGGCTACCGATCTCGTCGAGCTCCGCGTGCCGGTGCCCGACCGCCCGGGTGTGATCGCCGAAGTGACGACGCTTGCGGGCCGGTTGGGCGTCAACGTGGCCGACGTCGAGATCGCGCACTCTCTCGAGGGTGGCCGCGGTGTGATGGTGCTCGTGGTCGCCGCGATCGACGCCGAGTCCTACGAAGCGGGGCTGCGCGATCTCGGATACCACGTGTCGCGGACCGATCTGGCGTGAAGCAGCCGACCGAGCTCGTGTTCGGAGGCGTGCGCGCGCTGCACGGGCGTCTCCGGCTGCCGGGCGACAAGTCGATCTCGCACCGGGCGCTGCTGTTCGCCGCGCTCGCGACGGGCCGGAGCTCGATCTCGAACCTCGCGACCGGCGAGGACGTGCAGGCGACGCGCGCCGCGCTCACCGCGTTGGGGGTGGGGATCCGCACCGGCGCCGATGCGGTCACCGTGAGCGGAACCGGCCTCGCCGGCTGGCGCGAGCCCGAAGCGGTGCTCGACTTCGGCAACAGTGGCACGACGATGCGCGTGCTGTCGGGC
>CAZLEC010000239.1:0-6719 GCA_964558245.1 uncultured Burkholderiales bacterium
ACAAGCTCGGCACGGGACCGAACGCGTTGAGTTCCTCACAGATCAACGCGCTCGGGACCGGCCCGACCTCGACCGCCTCACCGGCGATCAAGATCGGTGCACCGACCGCACCCGGGATCGTGAAAGCGTCGGCAAGCAAGACGATCGCCGGCGCGGCGGTGGTGCAGTTCTCCGGCGCATCCGGAAACGGCTCCCCCGTAACCCGTTACACCGCAACGTGCGTGTCGCACAACGGCGGCAACACTCGCACCGCAGTCGTGACTGACGCCGGCATGCGAACGATCGTCGTGACCGGGTTGACCGTAGGCAAGACCTACGTGTGCTCGATCACCGCCACCAACAAGCGCGGTGTCGGACCGGCCGCCGCGTCGAACCGGATGACCGCGTAACCAAGAACCCTGGTAGGGGACGACAGAAACGGGCGCCGCGGAGATCGCTCCCCGGCGCCCGGCCAACTCAGGCGCCGGTCCAGCAACCCATGACGACCGCGGCAATGCTCTTGGCGACGTCGGCCCGAGTCTGCTTCGGCGTGAACTGCTTCGGTAACCCTTGCACGTCGACGAAGAGCACTTTGTAGTCCTTGCGCACGACGACATCGTCGTTTCTGAGGATCCACGCCGCTTGCCCGAACCCCGGCAGACGCTCCGTCACTCCGTACTTCTGCAGGATCGCGTCGAAATACGTCGTCGTCGCCTCCGCGTTCACGAGCTCCTTCACCGACAAGGCGACCTTGCCCTGCGGATACAGGTAGCTACAGGAGTACACATGGTCGTGCCACGTCGGCTTCGTGACGCTCGTCTCTTTGACCTCGAGCGAGGACGCGATGTCAGTGCGAGCCTCGGGCTCGCAGATCATTCGCGCCGACTTCGAGGGATCCTTACCGGCCGGAATGTTCAGATGCGCCACGGCCACACGAGAGACGGACGTCGTAGTGAGCGAGGACGACGGCGCCGTGGCCTTCCCGCCGCTACTGCCGCATGCGACAAGCAGGACGACTGCTGCGGGAACCAAGAGCACAACGCGACCCATCATCAATAGTCATCGTACCGACACACTCCAGCCGAAAATTTCCGAACGCAGGGAATTCTCGACCAGTTTCACTGATCTACTCACTCGGAGGGTTCTGTGCGCGCGAGACGACGCGCGCCTTACCTGACGGAAGCACGGACGGTTCGGCAAACAGGTTCACGACGTGGCGATCGAGTCACATTGTCGAGGCATCGATGTGAAGAGGTTTGCGATTGCGGTCGGCGTTTGTCTTTCGTCGATCCTGTTTCTCGTTGGTCCGGCGACCGCGTTCTCGACGACAGGCATCCCGCCGATTCGCAAGATCCCGGTGAGGGCGCAAAAAGACGAGACAACCCTCCCGGGCATCTGGGCGACGCAAGGCGTGTACACGAAGTGCGGCGCGATCGGCGTCGACGCCGTGTTCTACAACAGCTCGTCAAATCCGAGGATCAACACCGGCCAACAGACATACAGCATCTCGATCGAGATCTACGTCAACCGCGCGTGGGTGCAGGTCAAGAACTCCGAGATCAAGAGCTACCGACCCAGTCATCAGCATCACCGCTACGAATACGACCAGTACATCCACGTCGGATGGCACTACACGTATCGTGTACTCGTCGCGAATCACACCCATGCGCCGCTGCTCGGGACGATGTGGGTGAACGCAGCCGCGAACGACTACAACCCAGCTGACCACGACACAGCCGATTGCCAATAGCGGAGCACCCTCGTGTTCGGCGGCAACGGGTACCGGTCACGCCTGCCCGCACCTGCGGCCGAGCGCTCCGCCTGCCTCGGACGCGCGTCCCGAGCGACGCCCGACCGTGCTCGGAACAGTTAGCCGAAGGAGCGCGAGAGAGGACTGCGCTGCGCACGGTCGACCTGGCCGCTGCTCACCAGTCCGCGAAAAGTCCGCGGGAGGTCGAAAAACGACGATCAACGACGCGAACTGCTGGTCAGTGTTTCGCAGGTCACGGCCGAGGCCGCGCCGAACAAGCAGGTCACAAGGGCCCCTGGGGCGACGTTCGCAACGTAGAAGTCGTGGGTTCAAGTCCCATCACCTCCACTTTTCGAAGCCGCAGGTCACGTCCCAAGCGACTTTCCCGTCGTGGCTCCGACGCCTTCGTCTGGCGCCACCGGCGTGCGACAAACGTGCCGGTACGAACCGGCGTGCGAGACTGTGGCTGTGCAGGTGCCTGAGACTCGCTATGCCCGTTCGGGTGATCTCCGACTCGCATATCAGGAATTCGGTGCAGGTCCGCCACTGCTGATTGTTCCTGCGCTGTTGTCGAACGTGGAAGTGACGTGGGAGCACGAGTTCGTGAACCGCATCAACGACCTGTTCGCGAAGCACGTGACGGTGGTGGGGTTCGACAAGCGGGGTATTGGCCTGTCCGATCGCACGGACGTGGCTCCGACGCTCGAGGAACGCATCGGCGACATCGTGGCGGTGATGGACGCGGTGGGCTGGGAGCGGGCGAGTTTGCTGGGCGTGTCCGAGGGCGGCGTGATGAGCCAGCTGTTCGCGGCCACGTATCCCGAGCGCGTCGACAAGTTGATCTTGCACAACACGGTTGTGCCGTCGCGCTACTACGGCCGGGTCGCGGCGCTCGCGGAACCGGATGATCCCCCGATCGGTTCGGTCGAACAGGCTCGGGCCCGTTTCGAGAGCCTCGCGGACGGGTGGCCGGAGAACTCCCAGGAAATGGTCGACTGGTTCATGCCCGATCAATCGGCGAACCACGCTTTTGTGCGGTGGGTCGGACGGCTCCAGCGGTTGTCGGCCGGTCCTCGCGACTTTCGCCGCCAGATCGAAGGCATCTTCCAACTCGACGCGGGCGACGCCCCGGAACGGATCACGGCGCCGACCTTGGTTATACACGTCAAGGGCGATCGCGTCTTGCCGGTGGCAGGTGGGCGGACCCTCGCCGAGATCATCCCGGACGCGCGCTACGTGGAAGTTACAGGCGACGACCATTTCTCATGGGCGTTGCCGAACTGGCGTGACATCGCGGATCCGATCCTCGAGTTCCTGACCGGCACGATGGTCGAGCGGACACCGACGCGGCGGTTCGCGACGGTGCTGTTCACCGATATCGTCGACTCCACTCGTCAGTCGGCCGCGGTCGGTGACACCGCGTGGCACGCCACCATCGACGCGCACGACCGCCTCGCCCGCAAGCTCGTTGACCGACATGCCGGCCGCGTGGTGAAGAGCACCGGTGACGGTCTGCTGGTGGTCTTCGACGTCCCGTCGCAAGCCGTTTCGTGCGGCGCGGCGATGGTGCGTGAGTTACGCAGCATCGGCGTGGACATCCGAGCCGGTATCCACGCCGGCGAAATCGAAGTGCACGACGATCTCGACATCTCGGGGATCGCGGTCAACCTTGCCGCCCGGGTCGAACAAGCCGCGCACGACGGCGAACTCTGGGCATCATCCACTGTGCGCGACTTGATGCTCGGTGGCGCCGCGACTTTCGAGGATCGCGGCGAGCACACCCTGAAGGGCATCGACGGCACCTGGCGACTTTTCGCCGTCACATCAGACTGAGCGTCGGGGGGCGAGTTCGCCGTAGAAATAAGAGGCGGTGACGCCGCCGTCGATGAGGAAGTCGCTGCCGGTGATGAAGGCTCCGTCGGGGCCCATGAGGAGCGCGGCGAGGGTTGCGACTTCATCGGGCGTACCGGCGCGTCCGGCGGCGCTGAGTTGGATCATGCGCCGATAACCCTCGCCGCGCGGGCCGGTGAGCTCGTCGTTGGCGAGCGGCGTGATGATGATGCCGGGACTGATGGTGTTGATCCGGGCGCCGCGCTTGGCCCATCAGACGGCTTCGGCCATGACGCGCAGCGAGTTGCCGCGCTTGGCGAGCTGGTAGGCATGGAGTGGGTCGGTGACCTGGTCGGGTTGGAGCATCGCGAGCTCGAGCAGCTCGTCGGCGGGCGTTGTCGCAAGCGCGGCGTTCTCCTCGGTGGTGAGCGCGCCGAGGCGGTGCCCAGACTGTGACGCGATGACGACGCCGGCGCCGCCCGTTGCGATGGCGTTTCCGAACTCTTCGAGCACGACGGCGGTGCCGTACAGGTCGACGGCAAGGATGGTTTCGGGTGCCGCTTGGCTCGGTGAGACGCGGGCGGCGTGGATGAGGCCGGTGATGTTGCCGAAAGTGGTTGCGATTTCAGCGAGCGTGTGCACTGACTCGCGTGAAGCGACGTCGACGATGGCTGTGCTCGCGTCGAAGCCGGCGTTGTGCATGATTTGTGCGGCTGCGTCCGCGTTGGCCTGGTGGAGGTCGGCGAGTACCACGTGCTTGCCGGCGCTGACGCGTCGGGCGATTGCCCGGCCGATCGATCCTGCGCCGATGAGGACGACGACTTCGGTCACGGCTCGCGCCTGACGAGACGGATGGTGACGGCGTGCGAGCCGGGCCCGGTGACGTGGCTGACCGGGTCTGGTCCGTAGCGGTCGTACTCGGCGTGATAGGCGGTGTCGATTCCAGCGTGCGCGTCGGCCGGTGCGTCGCCGAACACGACGTCGTGTTCGACGCCGCCGGCTCGGATCCGACCGTTCCCGCGGGCGAGGGCGTGCCGGTACCACGGCCGACCGGGGCCGCCGGCGGAACGCACGTAGAGATCGTCGCCCACGCGGATCACCCACATCGTAGTGTACGAACTCACCGTCCCGTCGGGCTGTTTCGAGGCGAGCTGCAGCTCGGTCGCGTCGCCGATTCGGCGCAGGTCGTCGTCACTCCAGGTCATCGGGAGCCGATTCGGATGAGCGACTTGATGGCGCGTCGTTCGTCCATCGCCGCGTACGCGTCGGCGACGTGATCGAGATCCGTCTCGTAGTCGAGGACGAGCCCGGGATTGATGCGACCTTCGAGGACGTCGTCGAGGAGCTCGGGGATGTAGATCCGAGCGGGCGCGGCGCCGCCACGCCAGCCGACGTTGCGGAAGAACGTCTGGGTGAACGGCACCTCGCCGTGCGGGACACCGACGATCCCGATTGTCGAGCCGGGTCGCGCGATCGCGGCGGCGGTGTCAATCGATTGCTGAGTACCGACGCATTCGAGCGCCGCGTCGACGCCGACGCCTCCGGTCAGCTCGCGTACCAGTTCGATTGCTTCGTCGCCGCGTGCCGCGACGATGTCGGTCGCGCCGAACTGGCGCGCCACGCGCTGGCGGTCGTCATGACGGCTGAGCGCGATGACCCGTTCTGCTCCGAGCCGCGCCGACGCGAGCACGGCCGCCAAGCCGACCGCGCCGTCGCCGACCACCGCGACCGTGTCGCCCTGCTTGACACCGGCACACGCGGCGGCGTGATGGCCGGTCGCCGTCACGTCCGAGAGCGTGAGCAGCGACCGCAGCGTTTCGTCGGAGTGACCGGAACCGGGAATCGGAACGAGCGTGGGCCCGGCCAGCGGAACGCGCACCGCTTCGCCCTGGCCGCCGTCGATCGTGCCGTTCCCGAAGCTGCCACCGTTGGGGCACGAGATCGTCGACCCGTTCCGGCAGTGCGGGCACGACATATCGCTGAAGATGAACGGTGCGACGACGAGATCGCCCGGTGCGACACCGGTGACCTCGGACCCGATGTCTTCGACGATGCCGATGAACTCGTGGCCGATCGAACCGACCGCATGCTCCGACAGACCCCGGTAATACCAAAGGTCCGAACCGCACACACAGGCCAACACCACCCGGACCACGGCATCGGTCGGTGCCTGGATCACCGGGTCGGGACGATCTCCGACGGTGATGTCTTTCGGGCCGTTGAACAGCGCTGCTCGCATGCTGAAGTCCTCTCGATCGTCACTTGCCCGGCGTCCGGTCGATGGAACCACGATGCGGGCCGACGAGGGAGACCCAGTTGAGACAGGTACTGGCAGGGACTCCCTCCGCTGCTCGAGCGCCCGTACCGTGGGAAGCGTGGACGCCAAGAACGACATCCGCGACTTCCTCACTTCCCGACGAGCGAAGATCAGCCCCGAACAAGCCGGCCTCCCGTCTTATGGCCGCAACCGGCGGGTGAAAGGGCTACGTCGCGAGGAAGCGGCCATGCTCGCCGGCATCAGCGTCGAGTACTACACCCGCCTCGAGCGCGGCAACGCGGCCGGCGTGTCCGAGGAGGTCCTCGAGGGCGTCGCGCGGGCATTGCAGCTCGACGAAGCCGAACGCGCGCACCTGTTCGATCTCGTCAATGCCGCCGGCACGACCTCGACGAGCACCCGTCGATCACCGTCCCAGGAACGGGTACGCCCAACCGTCCAGCGCATCCTCGACGCGAGCGCCGCGCCGGCCTACGTCCGCAACGGCCGGCTCGACATCCTTGCCACGAACACGCTCGGAGCGGCGCTCTACTCGCCCGTGCTCGAAGACCGCAGCCGTACGCCCAACATGGCGAGGTTTGTCTTCCTGAACCGGCGAGCCGGCGAGTTCTTCCACACCTGGGACAGCATCGCCAACGACGCGGTCGCGATCCTGCGCGCCGCGGCCGGCCACGACCCCTACGACAAACGGCTGTCAGATCTCATCGGTGAGCTCTCGACCCGCAGCGACGAATTCCGGGTCCGCTGGGCCGCCCACAACGTCAAGTTCCACCGCACCGGCGCCAAGTCGCTGCACCACCCCGTCGTCGGCGACCTCACCCTCGAGTACGAAGCACTCGACCTCGCCGGCGACTCCGGCCAACGCATCCTCGTCTACAGCGCCGA
>CAZLEC010000240.1:0-6706 GCA_964558245.1 uncultured Burkholderiales bacterium
CCCACACGACGCGTTCTCGAACGTCGACGACGTGCGCGCGTCGGCCGACCGCGTCAACCGGGCCGCGGAGTCGGCCGCGGCACGCGGGATGACGATCGGCTACCACAATCACTGGTGGGAGCTCGCGCGGATGCCCGACGACCGCCCGGCATTGCTGCACCTGTTCGAGCACCTCGCGCCCGAGGTGATCGCGGAGGTCGACATCTACTGGGCGCAAGTTGGTGGATCCGATCCGCGTGAACTGGTGGCCGCGCTCGGATCGCGCGTCGGGCTGTTGCACGTGAAGGACGGTCCGGCCGACGTGCCCAAGAGCCCGATGGTCGCGGTAGGCGACGGTGTGGTCGACGTACCGGGGGTCTTGGCGGCCGCTCCCGGCGCGCGGTGGCACATCGTCGAGCTCGATCAGTGCGCGACCGACATGTTCGACGCGGTCGAACGGAGCTACGACTACCTCGTCGGCAACGGCTTCTCACGAGGCCGGGCATGAGCGGTCCGGTGCCGAGTCGGGTCGCGATCGTCGGGTGCGGGGTGATCAGCCGTACCTACGCGCACACGATCTCACAGCTCGGTTTCGTCGAGCTCGCGGCCTGTGTCGACGAAGATGCCGATCGCGCGCAGGAGCTCGCCGGGGCGTTCGGCGCCCGGGCCCGAACGTTTCGCGACGTGCTGCACGATCCCGACATCGACGCGATCGTGAATCTGACGCCTCCGCTCGCGCACCTTGCGGTGAGCAAGGCGTCGCTCGAGGCCGGGAAGGCGACGTTCAGTGAGAAGCCGCTCGGCGTCGAGTTCGCCGAAGGCCGGGAACTCGTGCAGTTGGCGAGCGAGCGCGGGTTGGCGCTGGGCTGCGCGCCCGACACGTTCCTCGGTGCGGGGTTGCAGACCGCTCGTGCGGTGATCGACCGCGGCGACATCGGCGAGCCCCTGGCTGCGAACGCGTTCATGCTCGGGTCGGGTCCCGAGAGCTGGCACCCGAACCCGGCGATCTTCTACCAGCACGGCGCGGGCCCACTCCTCGACATGGGGCCCTACTACCTCACGACACTCGTGCAGCTGCTCGGACCGGCCCGGGCCGTGAGCGCGTCGGCGCGCATCTCGCGACCGCAACGACCGATCTTGTCGGAGCCGCAGCGCGGGTCGCTGATCGACGTGGAGGTGCCGACCCACGTGGGCGCGTTGGTGGAATTCGCGTCGGGTCCGATTGCCTCGCTCGTGACCAGCTTCGACGTGCAGGCCACGCGTTACTTCAACATCGAGGTCTACGGCACCGACGCCACGCTCTCGGTCCCGAATCCCAACACGTTCGGCGGGCCGGTGCGCGTGAAGCGAAGTGGCGACGAGGCCTGGACCGACGTCGATCTGCTGCCCGCGAGCCTGCCGCAGCAGCGCGGCATCGGCCTGGCCGACATGCTCTGGGCGCGACGCAGCGGACGCGCCCACCGTACGTCGAGCGCGCTCGCGTTGCACGTGCTCGAGCTGATGACCGGCGCGCTCGTCGCCGCCGAACAAGGCCGGCGGGTCGATCTCGAGACGACGTGTGATCGCTCGGCGCCGTTGCCGCTCGGCCTCGCCCCGAATACCTTCGACGACTGATGGAAACTCTCCGCTACGGCATCGTCGGTTCCGGCTTCGTGGCGCAGTTCCACTTGCGCGCGCTCGAGAGCGTGCGCGGTGTCGAGGTCGCCGGCCTGACGTCGCGGACGCCGCCCCACGCCCTGGCCGAATCGGCACGGGAGCGGGGCTTGGGCGACGCGCGAGTGTTCGACAGCGTTCGAGCGATGGTGCCCCAGGTCGACGTCGTCGCGATCTTCAACGCCAACCTGTGCCGGGTCGAGGTGATGGAGGACATCGCCGCGGCCGTCCGCGAGGGCGCGACCTTGCGCGGGCTGATCTGCGAGAAGCCACTCGCCCGCAACATCGGTGAGGCGCGCCGCGTGCTCGAGCTCGCGCGGGAGATCGGCGCCCCGACCGCGTATTTCGAGAACCAGATCCACATGAAGATGGTCCAGCAGGCGCGGACGCAACTCGCCGACTCCGCCGCCGCGATGGGCCCACTCACGCTGGTGCGCGCGGCCGAAGAGCACGGCGGGCCGCACAACGGATGGTTCTGGGATCCCACGCTCCAGGGCGGTGGAGTGCTGTCGGACATGGGCTGTCACAGCATCGCGGTCGGGCGGTACCTCCTGACGCCCGCTGGCCGGCCGACGCGCTTCCTCGTGCCCCGAGCCGTCTCCGCGCACGTGAGCCTGTTGAAGTGGGGCCAACCGCGCTGGCGCGCGGAGCTGCTCGATCGCTTCGGCGTCGACTACGCGCGCACGCCCGCGGAGGACTTCGCGACCGGCCTCGTCACATACGCCGATCCCGAGACCGCGCAGGAGACGCTCGCGCAGTTCACCGTGTCGTGGATGTACGACAAGCAGGGTCTTCGCCTGCTCGTCGACGGGATCGGCCCCGGATACGCGTTGGAGGCGAACAGCCTGCGTTCGCCGCTCGAAGTGTTCATCGGCGATGCCGCCGCGACCTCGGTCGCCGACGCCGAGCTCGGGCTCGAGAAGGCCACCGCGTCGCGCGGCCTGCTCGCGATCCAACCGAACGAGCCGGATCTCTACGGCTACACCGACGAGAACGTGGAAGCGCTCGCTGCGTTCCGGGCGGGGAGGTCAGGCCTGCTCGACTTCGACGACGGCTTCGAGGTGGTGCGCCTCACCATGGCCGCGTACATGTCGGCCGAGGAGAAGCGGGTCGTCGATCTCACCGACGCGTCGACGAACGCGGCACTCGAGACGTACGTGCCCCTCATCCAGCAGGGTCGCGGCCGAGAGGTCTTGGGGATCTAACCGGAGCCCACGGGCGCGGGGGTGATCAGCGTCCCGGCGATCGGCGGCACCGCGGCCAACGTCAACTGCAGCGTCTCCGGCATGTACTTGTCGGGGATGCGCGTCAGCGTCTGTTCGAGGAAATGCGGGTTCGTTCGGCGACCGGTCACGCGCAGGTCGGCGTGCGGGAGGATCGTCAAGATCGTTCTCGGCGCGGACGCGACGACGAACAACCGGCGCCGTTGTGCCTTCCACTGCGCGGCGAGCAAGTGCAACAGCGCGGGGTCGGGCCGGTTCACCATGACCGTGACCGGGACGTTGCAGAACGAGCGCAGGGTCTGGGGATCGCTCTGCCACACCGTCGACCTCGGCTCCTGCAACACGACCACCGCGCTGTTGTGCCCGAGGATCTTGCACGCGGCGTCGATCACGGGGAGGAGGCCACGCTGCTCCGTCATCTGCGAGACGTGGCGAATGGTGACCCAGGGGAACGCCACGGTGGCCAGCGCGACCACCAGTGCGAGCGAGCGGCGCGGGCCCGCGTACGGCGCCAGCCTGCGTGCGCGCGTACGCGCCAGCGCGACCAGCGCCGCGAAGGCGAGGAGCACGAGCCCCGGGAACACCGCGGGCAGGAAGCGCCGCGCGGCCCAGACCTGATCGGGAGTGATGGTCGGCCGCCAGATGTAGAGCAGCGCGGGCGGGGCGAGCATGAGCGTCGTGAGCTGAACGGGGAGACGGAGCGCACCGCCGCGAACGAACGCGACGGCCAGCCCGGCGGCCGCGACGATCGCGATCGTCAGCGTGATCGGCCCGGCGTACCAGCTGATCCACCGCACCGACAGCTCGCCGTATCGCTTGGTCGCGTCGATCGGGAGATGGTTGAGTTGTTGGACGAAGGCCACGGTCGGATTGCCGCCGTGCGCGTGCACGTGCTCCAACGCGGGTCGAACGAGCCAGGCGCCGAAACCCCCGACCAACACGGTCACACCCGCGACGTTGGCCGAGCCGGCGCGCGCGCGTTGGATCGTCCGGAGGACGCTCGCGCGCCGTACGAGGAGCACGACGGCGATCGCGCCCGCGATCGCGAGGATCTCGACCGCCGCGACGCGCTCCACGTTGCCGCGCACGACCGAGATGTACGACCGATCCCATCGCGTGATGTCGACCGCGCTCAAGGCGATGCCCACGGCAACTCCGCCGCACGCCGCGGGGATCCCACGCCGGAGCTGCGTGCGGCGCTCGCGATTCGTGTGCAGCCAGGTGATGGCGAACACCGCCGGGAGCCCGACCAGGAACGCGAGGCCGTCGACGTGCATGGCCTGTACGAGGCCGAGCAGCAGACCGGCGACGAACGCCGCGCGCGGCCGGCGCAGGGTGCGGCGGTCGCCCAGGAGCCACAGCGCCGTGAAGAGCAACAGTTGAATCGGTATCTCTGTCGTGCTGTCGCGCGAGAAGGAGATCTGGGGCATCAGCAGCGCGAGCGTCGCGGTGGCTCCGAGGGCCGCGAGGGTGTGCCGGAGCAGACGCGTCGCCAACACGTAGAACGCAAGCAACGCCGCGCCGCTGATGATGGGGACCGTCATGAACATCAGCCGGTTGCCACCGAGGTTCTGCGCGATCGCGAGCACCGCCGGCAACATGTGCGAGATCTGGAACTCGAGATGCGTCCCGTGCTGCTTCATGCCCGACGAGACGGCGACGAGCCCCGTTGAGTGCAGGTAGGGCGCGAACGGTCCCGTGAAAGGCTGCAGGTTGAGTGTGCCGTGGCTCGCGATCCACTTGCCGGCGTTCAGGTACAACCCGCCGTCGCGGTTGATCTGCGCGTGCTGCGACGCATTGGCTCCGTTCCAGATCGCGCTCGCCGCGCACAGCACGACGGCCGCGATCGCACTGTTCCGCTCGCCGTCTGTCGGTCGCGCGTCGCCGGCCGCGCGGTCGTCGTCGACGACGGGGCGGATCCACACCCACAGGAGGGCGAACCCGGCCAGACCGAGCGCGAGCGCGAGCAGCAGGCTGTAGACGCCGAGGTCGGCGAGGAGGAGCCCGGCGCCACCGAACGACGCGAGGGCGATCGCCGAGCCCACCGCGATGACCCGCACCCATCGCGGTGCGCCCACGTCACGCAAGTTGCCCTCACTCGGTCCGTGACGATTTCTGCGAATTCTACACGGCCATCGGCGGGCACCCACCGACCCTCACGCCGACGGCGCGTCGTAACTTGCGGTGAGCTCGCGTCCGATCTGGGCGAGCTGATCGCGGACTTCCTGCGGCTCGAGCACTTCGAGGTCGGCGCCGAATCCTGCGATCTCCCCGGCGATCGCCCGCACGTCGTGCCCGCGGAGCTCGACGCCGACGCGACCATCGGTTTCCGGCGGGCCGATCGACACTCTCGTGCCGAGCACCCAACGCAGCAATTGCACGATCTCGGGCGCGGCGCGCGCCCGAACGCGCAGCGGTGCGCGCCGCTGATCGACTTCATCGGCGATGAGCCGCCACGCCTCGTCGAGGTCGAAGCCTTCGGGTTTGACGATCGGATCGCCGGTGCGTTCCGCGCGGCTGACCCGGTCGACGCGAAAGGTGCGCAGACCCGAGTCGGTGCCGGCGATCAGGTACCACGTGGAGCCTTTGCTCACGAGGCCCAACGGGTGCACCACTCGCGTGCTCGTCGCGCGGTCGCGCGCGACGTAACCGAGCGTGAGTTGTTCGCCTTCGACGACCGCGCGCTGGATCGCGTCGAGATGTTCGGGTGGTCGCGGCCGGCGGGTGGGTCGGTCCCATCCGACCGGGTCGACCACCACCGCGGTCGCGGCCGCTTCCGCCGAGTCGCGAAACGGCGCCGGGAGCGCGCGTACCAGCTTGCGCAGCGCCGCCTTCACCTCGGGTGTGGTCGTCGAGGTGCCGGCCACCAGGAAGAGCGCGCGAGTCTCGGCCGCGGTCAGGCCGCTGAGGTCGGTGCGGCCCCCGCCGGCGAGCCGCCAACCTCCGTTGCGGCCGGGGAGGGAGTACACGGGGAGTCCTGCCATCCCGAGCGCCTCGAGGTCGCGGCGCGCGGTGCGTTCGGACACTTCGAGCTCGGCGGCGACCTCGGCCGCCGTCACCTGGTCGCGCGCCTGGAGCAGCAGGAGCGTGGCTACCAGCCGGTCGGCGCGCATGTTCAGATCATTTCACGAAACCTGGCCATAAGGTGGCCACTTTCGAGACCAGGATGGGGGAGTCATCGCCCGCTTCCCGGAGGTCCTGCCATGCCCGGTCTCGTACGCCCCGTCATCGATGAGGGCGATGCGCTGCTCGCCTACCTCGCGCACGAGCGCGACGTGCTCCGGATCACTGCCTACGGGCTCTCCGACGCGCAGGCGCTCACGCCGGCGTCGGTCAGCCCGCTCACGGTGGCGGGCCTCGTCAAGCACTGCGCGAGTGTCGAGAGCTTCTGGATCAACGACGTCGTGCTCCGGCGCCACCACTTCGAATTCGGCCAGAACTTCGAGCTCGGCCCCGACGAGTCGCTCGCGACCGTGCTCGACCTCTACGACCGTGTCGCCTACGAGTCCGACCGTGTGATCGGCGGCATCGGCGATCTCGACCGGGCGGTTCCGGTCCCGCCGGGTGTGCCGTGGTTCCCCGACGACGTACCCGCGTGGTCGGTGCGCTGGGTGTTGCTGCACCTGATCCACGAGACCGCGCGCCACGCCGGCCACGCCGACATCATCCGTGAGTCGATCGACGGTGCGACCGCGTTCCCGTTGATGGCAGCCGTCGAGCACTGGCCGGCCACCGAATGGATCCAGCCCTGGCAGAAGTCGGCATGACGCGAAGGAGCCGCCGAGCGCATTGCGCACGGCGGCTCCTCGGCAACCCGAATGACCTCAGATCACGCGGACGTTCTGCGCTTC
>CAZLEC010000241.1:0-6704 GCA_964558245.1 uncultured Burkholderiales bacterium
AAGGCGAAGTGAAGGTGCCGATCCCGCTGGTCGGCACCTTCACTTCGCCTTCCTACGCAGTGCCGGGCGACATCCGGGTGCACCTGCACCACACGCGGTACATCGTGTACCAGCACACGGGGACGCGCTCGACGTTCGGGTCGACCAAGGACGACGTGCCGGCTGCGATCCGGATGGAACCGGCGGCGCTGTCGGTGCAGGCATCCGACGGTTCGGCGGTCCCGGTCGAGGTCGACGAGAGCAGCGAGACGCTGACTCGCGGGTCCGATGTGTATTCGGGGGCGCTCGCGTTCGACGCGCCGTCGGGCGGCGAATACGACCTGACCTTCACGAACACGACGTCGACGACGGTGGTGATCGCGCGGTCGCTCTCGGATGCCGTGCGATCCGTCGCCGTGTGGTTCGCCGTCGGTGCGGTGGGCGGGGCGGTCATGGTCGGCGGCGTGATCATGCTGATCGTGGGCATTGTGCGCCGCGGCCGCGCGAAGCGCGCGATGTACGGGGGCTGGGGACCGCCTCCCGGTTCGGGGCCGCCGTGGTCGGGATACCCGCCGCAGTCGTACCCGCCCCCGCCCGGCCAATACCCGCCGCAGTGGGGACCTCCCGGCCCGCCGGGGCCGCCGTCGTATCCGCCGCCGCCGTCGTATCCGCCGCCGGCCTAGACCGATGCGCGATCAGCCGAAGTCGTAGCTGAGCACCTCGGCGACGGGCTCGTAGCCCATCCCGAGATAGATCGCGTTCGCCGTGGGATTCTCGAGCTGCGTGTACAGCATGCAGCGCAACCCCCGACCGGCGAGCTCACCGCTCAGGTGGTGCACGGAGGCGGTCGCGTAGCCCTTGCCCCGGTGCTCGGGCGGTGTGTACACGTGCTGCACGCGGACGACGCCGGCCGCGGTGTCGGAGTACCGCACCATCGACACCGGGCCGCCGTTGTCCCAGACCCACCACTGCCGCCGGGAGAGGATGCGCTCCATCATCTCCGTCGACGGTCCGTGCCTCGTGTCGGTGTCGCCGGCGAACGCGATCGACCATTCGACCAAAGTGGGCCGATCCTCCATCGTGGCGAGTCGCGGCGAACCGGCCGCGGTGGTGACGTTGCGGAGCGGGCCGAGCTCGAGGATGCGGCCGCCTTCCCGGGGGCTCGCGGCGAGGCGGTGATGCTGCGCGTAGTGGCCGGCGAAGATGGATGTCACTCGGGCGAGGCCGATCACGCCCGGGATCGGCGGCTCGATCGCCTCGGCGAGCGTGCGGGTCGCTTCGTCGTCCATGTCGGCGAGCCCGACGTGCATTCCCGGAGGCGATTGGATCGCGAAGCCGACGACACGGGCCGCGTCGCGCACGACCCAGAACCGGCCTTCGATCGCGAGCTCGCGGCTCTGGCCGAGAACCGTGAGCAACACGTTGTGCTCGATCGGCCGGGTGAAGAGGAACTCGCGCGCTTCGGAGTACGCGTCGTCAGGGTCCCGGAGCTCGACGACGTGCAACTTCACGACGCGATGGTCGCACGACTCGCGGCCGCGGTTCGGCGAATTACTTGCCCTGCCAGCGGGGCGCGCGGCCCTCGCGGAATGCCCGGCCGCCCTCGGCGGCGTCGTCGGTCGCGGCCGCCACCCGGCGCATCGTCTCGCCGAACCGGATGGCGTCGACCGACGTGAGGTGTTGCGAGCGGACCGCGACCTCCTTGGTGGCCCGCGCGGCTAGCGGCGCGGCGCGCACCAACCGGCCGGCGAGGGCGCGGGCCTCGTTCATCAGCTCGTCGTGGGGCACGACCCAACCGGCGAGGCCGATCTCCTTCGCGCGCCCGGCGTCGATGCGCTCGCCGGTGAGGAGGAGCTCCATCGCGTACTGCCAGTTGATCCGCTGTGGGAGCCGGATCGCGCCCACGATCGTCGGCACGCCGATCCCCACTTCGGGAAAGCCGAACTCGGCGCGCTCGCTGGCGATCACGAAGTCGCACCACGTCACGAGGGTGAGCCCGTACCCGAGGCAGTAGCCGTTCACCGCGGCGATCACCGGCTTGAAGATCTCCCAACCGCTCTCGAACGAGTTGACGGTCGGCTTCTCCCAGAACGTGCCCGCGAATTCGCCGGCCGCGCCGGCACCGTCGCGCATGTCGGCGCCGGCGCAGAACGCCTTGCCCGAACCGGTCACGATCGCGACCCACGCGTCGTCGTCGTTGCGGAACCGGTCGAACGCCGAGTTGAGGCCGCGGCGCATGTCGGCGTTGATCGCGTTGAGCGCGCCGGGCCGGTTGTAGGTGATCGTCGCGATGTGACCGTCGAGCTCGTACCCGACCGTGTCGTCCATCGCCTCAGTCTGCCACCGGTCGCCCGGATCAGCCGTGGCTGATGTCGCGGACTCGCTGCGTGCCGTCGGGCGCGGTGGTCACGTTCTCGTACGTGTTGGTTCCCGCGTCGCCTTGGTGCAGCAGGTCTTCGATGCCGCCCGGCGCGAGGGGCTGGGAGAAGCAGAAGCCCTGGATCTGGTCGCACCCCAACTCGACGAGCCGGCGGACCTGATCGTCGTGCTCCACGCCTTCGGCGACGATGTCGAGCTGCAGCGTGCTCGCGAGCCGAATGAGCGCGTGCACCACGCCGGCCGACTCGGTCCCGCGCGCGACACGGTCGACGAAGGTCTTGTCGATCTTCAACGTGTCCACCGGGAGGCGCTGCAACGAGCCGAGCGACGAGTAGCCCGTGCCGAAGTCGTCGATGGCCAGGCGCACGCCGGCGGCCTTGAGCTCGTGGAGCCGGGCGATCGCGACCTCCGGGTCGTTCATCAATGCGGTTTCGGTGATCTCGAGCGTGAGATCGCCGGGGTGCAGCCCGGTCTCGCGCAGGATCTCGACCACGTCGGAGACGAGATCGGGGTCGGCGAGCTGACGGGTCGACAGGTTCACCGCGATGGTGAGCCGTTGCCGCGGGTGGCGGTTCTGCCACACGCGCGTGTCGCGGCACGCCTTGGCGAGCACCTGGCGACCGATCTCGACGATGAGCCCGTTCTCCTCCGCGATCGGGATGAAGTCGTTCGGTGGCACGAGCCCGCGCGTCGGGTGCTGCCAACGCACGAGCGCCTCGAGCGACACCACGCGGTTCTCGGCGAGCGAGACGATCGGCTGGTACTGCACGACGAACTCGTCTTCTTGCAACGCGCGCCGCAGGTCGGTCTCGGTCTCGAGCCGGGCGACGGCCGCGAAGTGCATCTCGGCCTCGTAGACGCGGTAACACCCTTTGCCCTGGCTCTTGGCGCGGTACATCGCGGCGTCCGCGTTGCGCAGGAGCTCGTCGGCGCTCTCGCCGTGCGTTCCCGCGTAGGTCAGGCCCGCGCTCGCGTGGATGAAGATCTCCTTGCCCGCGATGAAGAACGGAGCCTCGAGCGCGTCGATCAGGCGTTGCGCGGTCTCGCACGCCGCGTTCGGGGTTGCGAGCCGCTCCAGCAGGATGGCGAACTCGTCGCCCCCGAGGCGGGCTGCGGTGTCGGCGCTGCGCAACGCCGACTGGAGCCGTGCGGCGACATCGACGAGGAGCCGGTCGCCGACGGTGTGCCCGAGGCTGTCATTGACCGTCTTGAACGCGTCGAGGTCGATGAGCAGCACGGCCGTCGTGTGCTCGCTCCGCCGTTGCCGCATCGCGTGGTCGACCCGATCTGCGAACAGCGCGCGGTTCGGCAGCTCGGTGAGCGAGTCGTGGAAGGCTTGGTGCCGGAGCTCGGCTTCGAGGGTGTTGCGCTGGGTGACGTCCTGGATCGCGACGAGCACGGCTTCGCGACCGAGGAACGGCAGCTGGTGCGAGTTGACCTCGACGTCGATGCGGCGGCCGTCCTTCAGCTGGTGGCGCCACACGCCGGATCGCTGCATCTCCGACCCTTGGATCCCGAGCTCGGCGAGCAGCCGCTCGGCTTCGTCGTGCGGGTGGACGTCGCTGATGAGTCGGTCCCGGAACTCCTCGCGCGAGTAGCCGTAGTGATGGATCGCGGCCTCGTTCACTTCGAGGAAGGCGAGCGTCCGCGCGTCGTAGACCCACATCGGTTGCGGGTTGTCGAAGAAGAGCTGGCGGGCGTTGGCCTCGCTGGCGCGCAGCTCCAACTCGCTGGCGCGCAGCTCGGCCTCGATGCGCTCTTGTTCGGCCGTCTTCGTGCCGAGCAGGTGCACGACGAAGCCCACGCCGAGCGCCGACAGGGCGGCGAGCCCGTGCACGTCGGGGGCGCTGACGTACGAATGGACCCAACCGAAGGCGATCGTGAGCTGGCCGAGGGTGATCCCCACGAAGGTCCACACGAGCGCCGGGCGCCACACGCGCGAGCCGATCTCCTCGAGCAGGCCGGCGACCACGAACGCGTACCCGATCGCCAGGGTCGGTCCCCAGCCGATCGCGTAGATGATGAGGGTGACCGTCATCACCTGCACGCCGAGCAGGGCCCAGAGTTGGCGATCGGTCGGGTCGGTGCCCCACAGACGGAGCGCGACCTGCGTCACCGCGGCGGTGGCGACGAACATCGACATGAGCAGCCACAGCGGGAGGGTCCCGAGCACTCCGAGGCTGTGCAGGACGATGAAGGCCGCGGCCGTGAGCGCGCTGGCCAGCAGCATCCACGAGTAGCGTCCGCCCGCTACCCCCCGGAATGGATTCTGCCCCACCCAGCCAATTCGGCCGCCGGAACGACCTGCTTGAGCGGTGCCGCGTGCGTTACCCCGGGTCGCGACGGTGCACGGCGGCGGTGCACTCCACGCTCCGCGGCTGGGTAGGTTCCGGTGGTGCCCTCCCGATCTGCGTCCAGTCGCTGGAGGGTCGAGCCCGGTCATCGCGTCGACCTGGTCCAGCTCGACCCCGCCTCCACCGAAGGCGCGCCCGGAGCGAAAGAAGAGACCGAGGCCGCGATCCCCGCGCTGGTGGAAGAGCTCTCCGGCTTGCAGGATCGACTCTGGGCCGAGGCGACGCGGTCGGTGCTCGTCGTGTTGCAGGCGATGGACGCGGCCGGCAAGGACGGCACGATCAAGCACGTGTTCCGCGGCGTCAACCCGCAAGGCACCCGGGTCAGCTCGTTCAAGCAGCCGACGGCGCTCGAGTTGGCGCACGACTTCCTGTGGCGCGTCCACCAGGCCGCGCCGCGCGCCGGTGAGATCGCCATCTTCAACCGTTCGCACTACGAGGACGTGCTCGTCACGCGTGTGCACGGGCTCGTGTCGGAGGCCACGTGGAAGGCCCGGTACGAGCTCATCAACTCCTTCGAGGCCCTGCTCGCGCACGGTGGAACCACCGTGATCAAGCTGTTCTTGCACATCTCGAAGGCGGAGCAGGAGAAACGGTTCGAGGCGCGGCTGAACGAGCCCGACAAGCGTTGGAAGTTCCAGCCCGGCGACCTCGCCGAGCGAGAGCACTGGGACGCGTATCAAGCGGCGTACGCCGACGCGCTCCATGCGACGTCGACTCACGACGCACCCTGGTACGTCGTGCCCGCGAATCACAAGTGGTACCGGAACTGGGTGGTGAGCCGCATCCTGATCGACACCCTGCACGGCATCGATCCGCAGTACCCGAAGCCGCGCGTATGAAGGCCTGGGTCGTCGGCGAGCCGAAGCCGATCGACGCGGGGCCGCTCGAGCGGGTCGATCGCGCGATCCCGGAGCCCGGGCCCGACGAGATACGCGTGCGGGTCGCCGCGTGCGGCGTGTGCCGCACGGACCTGCACCTGGCGGTCGGGGAGCTGGCGCCCAAGCACGCCGGCGTCGTTCCCGGACA
The DNA here is from genome assembly GCA_964558245.1 of uncultured Burkholderiales bacterium. Lineage (GTDB taxonomy): Bacteria > Actinomycetota > Acidimicrobiia > IMCC26256 > PALSA-610 > JBBQER01. The sequence goes on from CAZLEC010000241.1 coordinate 5,739, forward strand.
CGAAGTGGTGGGAGTCGTCGACGCGGTCGGTTCCGAGTGCGTGCGTTTCCGCGTGGGCGACCGCGCGGGAATTGCCTGGCTCCGCAGCACGTGCGGTCGGTGCCACTGGTGCCGGCGCGGGCGCGAGAACCTCTGCGAGTCGTCTCGTTACACGGGGTGGGATGCCGACGGCGGCTACGCGGAGTACGCGGTGGTCGGCGAGGCGTACGCCTACGCATTGCCCGACGCGTTCGACGACGAGCACGCGGCGCCGCTGCTGTGCGCGGGGATCATCGGCTACCGCGCGCTGTTGCGCGCCGAGTTGCCGCCGGGCGGACGCCTCGGCATCTACGGATTCGGTGCGTCGGCGCACCTCGCGGCCCAGATCGCGATGGCGCAGGGCGCGACCGTGCACGTGCTGACCCGCTCGGAGGCGGCGCGGGAGCACGCGCGCGATCTCGGCGTCGCGTCCGTCGGACCCGCCGACGGCTCGCCGCCCGAGCCGCTCGATGCCGCGATCCTCTTCGCACCCGCGGGGGAGTTGGTGCCGCCGATCCTCCGCGCGCTCGACCGCGGCGGGACGCTCGCGCTCGCAGGGATCTACGTGTCGGAGATCCCGGCCCTCCACTACGACCGCGACCTGTTCCAGGAGCGCCAGCTCCGGAGTGTCACCTCCAACACGCGAGCCGACGGCGACGACTTCTTGCGCCTGGCGGCCCGCTTGGGCATCTCGGTGCGCACGACCGCCTACGCGCTCGATCAGGCCGATGTCGCGCTCCGCGACCTGGCCCACGACCGCCTCACCGGCGCCGCCGTCCTCGTGCTCTAGGCCGGCGCAGGTCGGGAGGCCCGGACTCCCGACCGCCGGCGTGAGCGCGCCCCGACCCTGACGGTCAGCAGGCGGTGCGGGAGGCGTCGAGGTCGAGGTCCTTCTTCATGGAGCTGAACCCGAACTGCCGCATCACCGGGCAGAACTGCGCCGGGTTC
>CAZLEC010000242.1:0-6657 GCA_964558245.1 uncultured Burkholderiales bacterium
TGCAGGCTCCGGAGCCGTCGCAACGCGCCCGCCTCGCCGGTGCTGGCATCGCGCGAGAGCGTGAGGAACAGCTGGTCGACCATCTCGGCGACCGCGGCCGGCGTGGTGTGCAGCGACGCGGCGATGGCCTTGATCGGCCGGCCCTGCGCAACCTGTTGGAGGAGGCTCTCCTCGTCGACGGTGAGCCCGCCGATCCCGGCCACCGGGTGCACGAGCGCCTCGACGATCTTGGGGTCGAGCACCGAGCCGCCGGTCGCGACCTCTCTCACCGCGCGGGCGAGTTGGTTGCCCTCGGCGATGCGATCCTTGAGGAGGTACGCGTAGCCGGCCGCGCCGTCGGCGAGCAGCGAGATCGCGTACTCCGGGTCGTCGTACTGCGAGAGCACGACCACGCCGGTGCCGGGATGCCGCTTGCGTAGCTCCTTGGCGGCGTCGATGCCCTCGCGTTGGAACGCCGGGGGCATGCGGATGTCGGTCACGAGCACCTGCGGCGCCGCCGCGGAGGCGCCGGCGATCAGCTCGTCGTAGTCGCCGGCGGTGCCGACGATCTCGAGGTCGGGCTCGATCGCGAGCAAGGCGCGCACGCCCTCGCGCACGATCACGTTGTCGTCGGCGAGGAAGACCGTGATGCGACCGGCGTCGAGGCTCGAACCCACCGCCTTATTGAGTCACAGGAATGTCCGGTCCGCCAGGTGGGGGGCTTTCCCCGGTCAGGGGTGCTGGCACGACATCCGACCATACGGTCGGGGTGCCGGCTAGCCGAGGGCATAGAGGTCGCCGTCGCCGGAGCCGAAGAAGACGCTCCCGAAGGCCACCGCGGCCGAGGAGAAGACGGCCCCGCCGGCCGCCACCCGCAAGAGTTGGGTTCCGTCGGACACGCGGTACGCGTGCTCGACACCCGCCGCGTCGCCGGCGAAGATCACCTCGTCTCCGGGCGCCCCCGACACCGCGGGGGAGCTGTAGAACGTGCCGGGCGCGGCGGCCGAGCGCCACACCTGCTTGCCGGTGGTCGCGTCGAGCGAGAACACGTAGCGGTCGTAGGGCACGACGATCCGATTGCCGACCAACGCCGCGGCCGACTGCGAGTTTGCGTCCGCGCCGCCTGCGGCCTTCTTGAGGTCGAGCTGCCAGATCTTGGCGCCGGTCACCAGGTCGAGCGCGTACTCGAACTTGTCCTTGCCGTTGATGTACACGGCGCCGTGGCGAAAGCCGTTGACCCCCGGCGCGCTCACGGCGGGCGCCGCGCCGACGTCCTGGTCGGGAGTCGTGATCGTGGTCTGGAACCGCCACACTTGCTTGCCGTTCCGCGCGTTGAGGGCGTACACCGCGTCGTCGGGATCGGCGCTGCCGAACACCAGCAACGCTCGGCGCAACGAGTCGGTTGTGAGCGCGGGCGGCGACCACGAGCCCGTGCGGCTCGAGGCGGGCCCCTTGTTCTTCCAGTTGTTGAACACCCACTTGCGGGTGCACGCGCCCGCAGTGTTGCCGACTCCGTTCACGGCCCACTCGTGGCCCGCGTTGTCGGCCTCGCTCGTTCCGTCGTCGCCGAAGAACACGACGGGCCCTGTGCTGTCGACGCTTCCGACGACCGGTGAGCTGATGACCGCGCCGGTGAGCGAGAACTCGCATTGCAGCGCGCCGGTTGCGGCATCGAGCGCGAGGAGGCGATGTCTCTCCGTTCCGACGTACACGGTGTTGCCAAACACGGCGGGCGACGCCTCGATCGTTCCGTTGCCCGGGCTCGTCCACACGGTTGCACCGGTCGCGAGCTCGCGCGCGGCGATCGTGCCCGAGACGGTCGCGGTGTACACGAGTGGTTCGTCCAACTCGCTGTTGAACGCAACGGCGGGCGAAGCCACGAAGTCCTTGAACGGCGTGGCGAGGGTCTTCCACTTCACCGCGAGCCCCGCGGCGTTGGACGCGCCGATGGTCGGATCGTGTGTGACTCCGGGATGGCGCGAGCCGTTGCCGAACATCGACCAGTCGCCGGCGAGCGTGAGTGTGGGCGACCAGCCGGCAGCCTGATCGGTTGTCGCGTTCCGCAACCGGCCCCGGAACGAGTACGGGCCGGAAACCGTCGGCGTGAACGTCTCACCCAGTTCGGTGGTGCCCGTGACGAAGTTGGTCCACGTAGCCGAACCGGAGTACTGCGCTTCGACATCGAGCACGTATCCGCTCGGCGGGTCGGCGCGGGCCCACGTGAGCGCGTACGAGCCCGGCTGCGGTCCGGGCGCGGCAGTGACCCCTCCCCAGAACTGGGTCGGCGCAGTGGCCGCGCCGATGTGAGGGGTCATCGTGATCGCTGTCAGTGCGCTCGCCGCAATGGTGCACGCGAGGACGCCAGCAAAGCGGCGCATCCGATTTCATCCTCCCTGACGGACGATCCTCGCAATTATCGCAAAGTGTGACACCGCTGCACCAAACGGCGAGTCCCCGGCGACGACGGTGCTCAATTGGCTGATTCCGATCATGATCGTCGCGTTCGCGGCCGCCGGTCTGACGCCCAATCGGACGTCAGTTCGGGAGTATCCGCGGTGCGCGCGCTGGATTGCCTCATGAGCGAGTCCCGCGACGACGGGGCTCGGAGGGGCCCTCGCCGGCTCAGCTGGTAACCCGGCGGCACGCGTGTCACTGACCTTGCGGCACGGTGGGTGGAATGATCGTGAAGTACGACACCTGGGTGCCGATGCGCGGTCCGTAGAGAATCAGGCCGAGGTTCTGGCCGGTCGGCACCGCGAAGACGAGGCGTCCTGAGCGTGTGGTGCCGGCGGGGTACTCGCCGTCGATCCCGTTCGGCTTGCCGGGCTCGGGCACGACATAGTGCGACTTGTGCGCGCTGTCGACGAGCGTGAAGAGCGCGTTGGCGTTCACGTTGTGCGCGGCCGGACCTTGGTTTTGCATCGTGAGGTCGACCGCGACGTATTGCTGGCCGGCGCCGACCGCCTTCAGGCTCGGATTCGAGTACGCCTTCTCGACCTTGACGACGGTGACGAGCCAGCCGTTGGGCAGTCCGATCTTCTCGCCGACGACGTACGGGATCGAGTTCGGAGTGAGATTGGGGTCGCTCGTCGCAGTCGACGAGCTCGCCGCTGCGGTCGTGGTCGTGGCTGCCTTCGACGCGTTGTGGCTCGACGAGCACGCGGCCGCCAACACGAGCAGGCACGAAGCGACGGCGATTGTTCGTAGCGCGCCTTCTCGCGAGTGCAACCGTTACCTCCGTTAACGACGATCGGAGGTCCCGGCGCATTCGCCGGGACCTCCGAAGGCCTATCCGATATCGCTTGTTGACAGTATTGCGTGTCGCCTAGAGCGGAGTCGGGTCCAAGCGGCAGAACGACTGCCCGAGGCCGATGCCACCGGTCGCGAACTTCTTGAGCGGCACGAAGCCGGCCTTCGTGATGTCGGCGGCCGCCTTGCCGGAGCAGATGTACTGCGGGCCACCGTTCGAAGCTGTGCGCACCCCGATGAGCCGGGTGATGTCGTTCGTCTGGAACTTGTCACTGGCCGGGTGAGGCGACTTCTCCTGGACGTTGTAGACATACCGTGTGCCGTCGAACCGAGTCTTCGACTCGTTCACGTTCGACGTCGACGGGCCCTTGATCGACGCGGTCGTTGTGCCGTAGCTACCGAGCACCGCACCGTTGGTGAGGTTCGGTTCGAAACCGGTCTTCTGCGCACGGAACCGTGCCCAGTCGTACTGGTAGATCGCGTTCTGGAACGTCACCGACGACACACCCTGAGCATCGTGCTCCTCGAGACGAGTGGCCAGGTGCGACGCGTCGCAGTTCTGGTCAACAGTCGCGCCGTTGAGCAGCTTCGTCTGGAAGAAGCTCAACGTGCCCGAGCCGGCCTGCGGCGCGTACCGCACGATGCCGCCCGGCTTGCCCCCGACCTGGCTCCAGTCGGAAAAGAACGGCTGGTGCGTGCTCGGGTTGCACGTGTAGATGCCGATGAGCTGGGCCTGGGTGAGGCCCTTCGCCGGGGCGTCGGTGTTCGGGAACGTGACGTAGTCGACCGCTCCGAGCGCGTACGCCCAGAAGTTCATCTTCGCGGTCTCGCCCGGGTTCGGACCACGCGACGACCGCGCAAACGCGATCTGACCGGTCTTGTCGTTCTGGAGCGCGGTGATACCGGCCGACGAGCCGTTCGGCGGCGTCGCCGCGGCCGACGACGAGTCCCACGTCATCGCCGGGTGGACACCATCCGCCGGCACTGTCACCGTCGCCGGGAACGGCGTATTCGCTGCTGAGCAGTTTGTATTCGCACCGGGGCAGTTAATCGGCGGAATCTCAGTGATGATGTCGTGGTTCGTGTCGGCCGAACTCGCCATGTAGTGCTTGGCGATCGGGCCCATCATGAAGTACGTCGTGTCGGACCCGGCTTGCCCGAGCGACTGCTTGGGCTGGGCCGCGCCGGCGGGTCCGGCCGAGAGAAGCGTCAGGCTGAGGCCAACGGCTCCCGCCGCTAACGCCAGCCGACTCATACGAGTTCGCACTACGTGCCTCCTTAAGGAATTGCTCTGGTTGATCCAGGTTGGGTCGCCGACATTCAGCCACACGAACATGAACGCCAGGCATGACGTCGGTGTCGCGCCTCTGAAGTCAAGGGGACTTCAAGAAGTACCGAACAACTCGTGTCTACAAGGTTGCCGGGAGCAAGCGGACAAAGCTCTCGAAGAAGAGCCACATCATCAACGCGAGCACGGGTGCGAACACGAGCCACACGCGCGGCTTCGACCAGCGCGACAACGCGAACGCGGTCGACAGTGCTGCCGCAGCCAGGAGCTCGAGCCACACCAACATGTAAGGGGCCGCGTCGCGCTGACCGGTGAGACCGAGGCCGTCGGCGTCGAGCGTGTTGGTGAGCGTCGTCGGAGGCAGAGGGTTCCCGCTGAGCGTCGCGGTGACGACGAGTCGCCCGCTCGCCGTCCAAGGTGAATCAGTGGTGAACAGCGTGAGGCGGTTGTCGCCGTGGTTCTGCACGAACGAGCCGTCGGACGCGGCGAGGTGCGCGATGCTCGAAACGCGATAAGTGGTCGTGCCTTCGCCGGTGGTCACGTGAATGAGATCACCGCGGTGCAGTGAGCCGATGTGCTTGAACGGGCCGCCGTACATCGTGCGCCTTCCCGCGATCACCGCGTTGCCCGGCTGACCCGGCAGCGGCGTACCGACGACGTGTCCGGGACCGGCGCGGAGTTGGCCGCTCCGCGAGCCCTGCACCACGACCTCGTTCAGGCCGATCGCGCGCGCAACCACAGTCGCGATCGGAGCGCCGGTCGGAATCGCGCCACCGACCGCGGCCGCGTTCGACGCCAGCTGCGATCGGAAACGCCGCTGGAGCCCGATCTGCGTGCGCGCGTGTGCGAGGCCCGACAGTGACGTTGCGAACACCAGGAACGCGAGCGCGGCCACCGCGAAGAGTTGGACGCCGCGCCGCGCGATCGGCCCGGGCGCGATCGATCGGCCGGCGCGTGCGGGAGGTTGGTCGTCAACGGGTTGCGTCACGGGAAGATCGGTGTCCGTCTCGTCGGCCGGGCGGGGCGACAGCTTGGCGAGCGTCGAGGTGTCGGTCACGGCGCCGCCTGCCCCTCGAGACCGGCCGCGGGTTTGCGACCCCGCGCGCGCCGCCAGAGTTGCCGGCCGTGTCGCCGCACCTCGTCGATGCTCGTCGCGAGTGCCGCGCACAGCGCGAGCAGCAGCACGATCGGGAGCACGAGGTGATCGCCCGAGTCCGGGAGGTGGAGCGCGACGAGCTTCGCAATCCTCGGCTTGGTGGTCGTGGTCGGCGCCGTAGTGGTTGTCGTGTGGCTCGTCGCCGGCGTCGTGACGGTGGGGAGCGTGGTGGGAGTCTCGGTTCCCGACGAGTCGCTGTAGTCGCCGCTGCCGATCAACGAACCTTGCGAGTAGTCCGGCGCCGGAAGCGTCGTGGTGGTCGTGCTCGTCGTCGTCGGCGTTTGGATCGTGTCACCCGTGTAGTGCGACGTCTGCTGCTGGAGCGAGGTAGGGAGAGGCACGTAGCCGGCGGGCAGATCCTGTTGAAGTGGCCCGGCGGCGTAGTCGAGGAACGCGCGGATGCGAAGGTCCTTCGGGGTTGAGTCGAGCTTCTTCGGGACCATGGCCTGGTCGACCTTGGCGAGCGGGTACGCGTTCGCACCGCGCACGACGGCGGGCTCGTTGTGGAAGCCGGCAGGTGACGTGTGCATCCCGGAGTAGGCCGCGGCGATGGTCCACGCGTTGGCGGCCACGACGGGTTGTCCGACGCCGTTCGTCAGATTCGCGACGGGCAGCTTGAACTGCTCGGCGGTGGGGAGGTCGAGGATGCCGATCTCGCCGGCGTCGAGCGGATCGGTCGGGACGCTGTCGGCCGGCTTCGTGTTCGCGAACAGGCGTTGTGCAATGCCTTCCTCTCCGATGCGGGGGAAGTAGACACCGTTCGAGTTACGGGCCGCGAACACGTCGGTGGGATACGGAACGTCCTTCCAGGAGGAGTTCACCGGCACTCCGTAGTGATCCCTGCCGTCGAGGAACGCGCGGGCTGCCGGATTGCCGTTGACCCAGTTCGTCACGATCCAGGTGTCGGCGTTCTTGTCGCCGCGCAGGCCGGGGTCGGCCGCTTCGCTCGGCCAGTGGTGGTGCGGATTGAGCTTGTTCAGCTCCG
>CAZLEC010000243.1:0-6622 GCA_964558245.1 uncultured Burkholderiales bacterium
CGGTCGCACGGAGATCGCGATCGAGCTCGCGATCGCGGCCGCGCGCACTTCGCCGGTCGCGCTGGTGGACTGCGACGACGTCGCGCCCGCGATTGCGCAACGCCTCGCGCTCGCCGTCGAGCCCAACCTCCGCACGGCGGTCGACGCGGTAGAGCACGGCCAGGGCGACCTCGGATCGGCGCTGTTGGCGATCGGTGGCTCCCGGCTGCGGATCGTCGGCGGTATCCCGAACCCGGCGGCCTGGGCCCAGGTGCGGCCGGGAGAGGTGTTGCGAGTCGTCGACCGTCTGGGCGACCGCGCCGACAACGTGGTCGTGGTCGACGGCCTCGGCTCGCTCCGGGAGGTAGGAGGATCGACGCGGGGTCGGTTCGCGACCGCGCAGGCGCTCGCGCGAGAGGCCGACGTGTTGGTCGCCGTGTGCGATGCCAGTCCGGTCGGGATCGCGCGTCTGCTCACGTGGGTGGTCGAGGCGCGGTCGCTGGCATCGTCGACTCCGATGGTCGTCGCGGTGAACCGGGCGCCGGCCGCGACGTTCCGGCGGGGCGAGCTCTACGAGGAGATCACGTCGAGCGCCGGCGTCGTGGATGTGGTCTTCTGCGCGCTGGACGCACGGGTCGGCGACGCGGCCTGGGCCGGGCGTCCGGTGTCGCGCGGGCGCTTCACCCGAGCGGTGGGACGCGTGTGTGAAGTGGTGCAGTCACTGCCCCGCCGCCGCCTCGATACGCGGCTCGAGGCGGCGTCATGACGACCCGTACCGACGCGTACGACGTCATTCGCCACGACGCGATCGGCGGCATCGAGCGCCGCCGGCTGCAACCGGAGAAGCAGCTCGCCGAGGTGCACGCGGAGGTGGAGCGCGCGATCGGCGAGTACCAGCGCCGGGCGCGGCTCGGCGAGCAGGTTCCCCTCGGCGATGTCGAGACGATGATGCAGCGGGTGCTGCGGTCGATCACCGATCTCGGTCCGCTCACAGAGTTGCTCGCGCGTCGCGACGTGGAGGAGATCTTCGTCGAAGGCGCTCGGGTCACCTTTCTCGACACGAGTGGGCGCCTGCGCGGCCTCGCGGAGCCGACCACCGAGGACGAGAACCGCCAGATCCTCGACCGGCTCCTCGCCGACGCCGAGCGTCAACTCAACGCGAAACACCCGCTCGTGCAGGCGCGCGTGCTCGACGGGACCGCCCGCCTGACCGCCGCGATCCCGCCGGTTGCCGACCGGCTCTCGGCGACGCTGCGGCGCTACACCGTGCGTGACGTGACGCTCGACGCACTCGTCGAGCGCGACGCGATCTCGGCGCCGGCGGCCGCGTTCTTGTGGGCGTTGGTGCAGCAGCGGAGTCGCGTGGTCATCTCCGGCGAGCCCGGCGCGGGCAAGACGACGCTGGCGGCGGCGCTGCTGGCCGCCGGTCCGGCGAGCCACTGTGTCCGGTGCTGCGAGGAAGTGCGTGAGCTCTCGGCGCCGATCGCGCACGGCGGCTACTACGAGGTGCGGCCGCCCGGCCTCGACGGCACCGGAGAGATCTCACTGCGGGATCTCGTGAAGTTCGTGCTGGCGATGCGGCCCGATCGCATCGTCGTGGGTGAGGTGCGCGGAGCCGAGTCGTTCGAGCTCACTCGCGCGGTCAACGCCGGTTGCGGGTTCATGTGCACGGTTCACGCGAACAGCGGGCCCGAGGCGCTCAACGCCCTGGTGAACGCGGCGCTGATGGCAGGCGAGAACGTGACGGAACATGTCGTGCGGCGGGTGTTCTCGCAAGCCCTCGACGTTGTCGTGCACGTCGATCGCGACGACGCGCCGCGCGGCGCCGGGAGCGCGCGACGTCAGGTGACGGAGATCACCGCGGTCGTTCCGACGCTCGGCGACGACCAGACGTTCGAACCGATCTTCGTACGCCCGGCGCTGGGTCGACCCTTGGAGTGGACGGGTGCGCTGCCGCCCGGCCTCGAGGAACGCCTCGACCGGGCATTGCCGCGCGGGACCCGTGTGCGACACCTGCTCGAGCGAACCGAGATGATCGCGTGAGGGTGATCGCGGCCCTGGCGGTCGGCACGTGCTGCGCGCTCGTTGTTGCCGCGGTGTCGGGCACGATGCCGCGTCGCTCGCGAACGCGCCCGGCCGGCCGGCTGGCGGCGCGCCGGGCGCGAGCCAACCTGTGGCTCGAGCAGGCGGGCGTCGGTCTGGGACTCACCGCGTTCTGGGGTGGGAGCGCGTTCGCGGGGATGTTCGCGATGCTCACGATCGCGGCCCTGACCGGATCGGTCTTCGTCTCGGCCGTGCCTGGTGTGGCGGTCGCGCTCCTCCCGCGCGCGTACTTCGGGCGCCGGCGCCGGGCGCGCATGCGGGAGGTGCAAGCCGCGTGGCCCGACGGCCTGCGCGACATCGTCGCGTCGGTGTCGGCCGGCCTCTCGCTGACCCAAGCCGTCACCAACCTGGCGACGACCGGTCCTCCGGCCCTGCAGATCGCGTTCGCCCGGTTTCCGCAGTTGGCGCGAGTGCTGGGCACGGTCCCCGCGCTCGATCTCATCAAGGAAGACCTGGCTGACGCGACGAGTGACCGCGTGCTCGAGGTGTTGATCCTCGCCCAGGAGCGCGGTGGCGCGATCGTGCGCGACATCCTCGACGATCTCGTCGGCGCAACCACTCGCGACCTCAAGCTGCTCGAAGAGCTCGAGACCGAGGGCCTGGAGATGCGCATCAACGCTCGGGCCGTCATGGTCCTGCCGTGGTGCGTCCTCGTCGCGCTGACCGCACGGCCCGGAGCGTTCCGCGCGTTCTACCAGTCGTCGGCCGGAGTGCTGACGCTCGTGGTTGCGGGCATCCTCACGATCGTCGGCGTCGCGGTGCTGGGCCGGCTCGGCCGCGAGCCGGTCGAGGCCCGACCGTTCTCGTCCGCGGCGGGATCATGAGCGCGTTGGCGCTCCTGGCGACTGCCGGCGTCGCCGCGGGCGCGGCCGGGGTCTCGGCGCTCGTCGTCCCGCCGACGAGCCGGCTGGCGCCCCGGGTCCGACCGTACGCGACGGTCGCTCGGAACGCGCTCGGGCACCACGACCGGAGCCAAACGGTCGCGTCGGAGTCGCGCCCGCGGAGCGCGCTCGCTCGGTTGTTCGGCCCGCCGTTGCTGGCGTTGGTCGCGCGCGTGAGCCGGTCGGCCGAACAGCGCGGCAACGATCAGCTCGCGCGCCTCCTCCGCCAAGCAGGGGAGTCCGAGCGGACGCCCGACGAGCAGCGTGTCCGTCAGCTCGGTGAGGCGCTGGCGATCGCGGTGACCAGCGGCCTCGCGGTGGCGGTGCTGCTCCGCGCTCCGGTCGCGGTGCTGCTCGCCGGCGTTGCCGGCTTCGTCGTGGGGCTCACCCGCTCGCGCCGGCGTCTCGAGCGCGACGTCGCGGCTCGAGCCGACCGGATCCGGCTCGAGCTCTACACCGTGAATCATCTGCTCGCGATGCACGTGCGTACCGGTGCCGGCCCGATGCAAGCGGTCCAGCGGCTCGTCGACCGCGGCCACGGCGCGGCAGTGAGCGAGCTGCGCGACGTGCTCGCGTGGACGCGCAGCGGGATGGCAGAGGCCGCGGCTTTCCGGCGCGCGGCCGAGCTCAGCCCGGAGCCGAGCGCCACGCGCACCTACCAACTGCTCGCGGCCGGCGTCGAGCGCGGCGTCGATCTCGCCGGCGGTCTGCTCGCGCTGAGCGAGGACATTCGCGACTCGCGCCGGGAGCAGCTCCACAAGGAAGCCGTGCGGCGCCGCGCCGCGATGCTGCTGCCGACGATCGGAATCCTCGCTCCCATCATGTTGCTCTTCATCGCCGCGCCGTTGCCTTCGATCGTGCTCGGTCACCGGTGAGCCGAGCACCTGCACCTGTGTTGTCCGTCCAAGGAGGGATCTGATGTACGTGTTGAACCTGCTCGTGCGCCTGCTCGAACGGCGGCGGCTGTCGGAGGCGGGCATGACCACGGCCGAGCTGCTCGGCAACGCCGCGCTCGGCGTGCTCGCGCTGGTCGTGATCTGGGGGATGCTCCAGGCGCTCGGTGTCGACATCGTCAACTGGATCCGCGGCCAGCTCTTGTGAGCCACCGCAAACGGCGGCATTCGGCTCCGGACCGAGGCTTCACTACGATCCAGTACGTCGTCGCGGTCGCGTGGTCGCTCGTACTGCTCGTGCTGGTCGCCAACCTCGTGGTCGACCTCTACGCGCGTGGTGCGGTGCGCGACGCGCTCGACGACGGTGTGCGGGCGGGCGCGCCCGCGCCGGCTCCGGTCGACGCGTGCGAGACGCGCGCACGCGAGGTCGTGAACGGGCTCGTGCGCGGTCCGTTGCTCGACGCGGTGCTGACGTGCGACGAGTCGGGTGCGTTCGTGGTCGCCGAGGCGAAGGTCTCGTTGCGCTCGTGGCTGCCGATGCTGGTTCCCGACTGGCGGATGACCTTGCACGCCGAGGCGTTGCGTGAGCCGTGACGCCACGCGCGGCGAGCGCGGCTTCATCGCGATCGAATGGGTCGCCGCGGTGGCGATGCTGCTCCTGCCCGCGGTCGTGTTGGTGGCGACGCTCCCCACGTGGGCCGAGCGCCGCCACGCGGCCACGGTCGCGGCGCGCGAGGCCGCACGGGAGTTGCAACAGCAGTGGCCGGCCGGCAACGCCGACGAGGCGGAGCTGGTCGCTCGTTACGTCGCGGGTGATCACGGCATCGCCGCGCGCGACGTGTCGGTGCGGGTGGTTGCGGTCGGGGTGAATCCCGGCGACCAGATCCAGGTGGAGGTGCGGGTGCGGATGCCGGCGATCGCGCTGCCCGGCGTCGCGAGCGTCGCGGCGTGGACCTACACGGCCGTCGAGTCGTTGCGCGTCGACGATTACCGGAGCCGTTGATGCGCCGCGCGCGTCGCGTTCGCGATCAAAACGGGATGATCACCCTTTGGATCCTCGGCCTCACGATCGCGGTGATGTTCCTCGGCGGCCTGGGTCTCGATTTGTGGCGCGCGATCGCGGTGCGCCGAGAGGTCTCGGCGATGGCCGACGCCGCCGCGAGCGCGGGGTCGAACGGGCTCGATGAGAACGCGTTGCGCGGCGGAACGCTCCAACTCGACGACACGCGCGTGCGGCAGCTGGTCGCCGCCGAGTTGTCGGAGTATCCGGACGCCGGCCGCCTCACCGGCGAGACGGTCACGGTCGTGGGCGCGCAGGTGAACGTGTCGCTCCAGGAGCACGTGCACTTCTCGCTGCTCGGGATCTTCATGGGCCGCGGCCAGTTCACCGTGCGGGCCGGCGCGACCGCCGCGCCGCGCGAGCTTCCCTGACGGTCAGGCCTTGGCGGTCGAGCCCGTCAACAGGTCTTGGCCATCGCAACCAGCGCCGCCCATTCGGCGGCGGTTGCGCTCAGGTGCCACTTCGCTTTGATCCGGTCCCACACCGTCGCGTACTGGCACCACGCGCGGTGACTCGGCGGCTTCCAACTCTCGGGGCCGCGGTCACCCTTCGAGCGGTTCTCCGACAGCGCGATCGGCACGAGGTGGTCGGCGTCGGTGAGGTCATTCGCGTAGGCGATCCGGCGGACCTGCGTCCACGAGGAAGCGCCGTGCGCCCACGCGTTCCCGAGGGGCACGGTGTGGTCGATGTCGAAGTCGTGGGCGACCGTCGTGGTGACGCCCGACCACGGATCGGTCCAGCGGCCGGTCTTCACCGTGCAGCGATTCGAGCTGGTGAACGTCACCTTCACCGTCGACGTGCGGATGAGGAGGGTTGCCCGCGTGTCCTGGCAGCCATTGACGTCGCGCCACCCTCCGAAGTCGGCGGTCCGCCGGTAGGTGTTGGTATGCGACGCAGGCGCGATCACGAGCGGGGTGAGCTTCACTCGCGGTGCGACGGTGGCCCCGGCGGCTGACGTCGCGGCCGCGCCGGAGCAGATCGCGACCGCGATCATCACGATCACACCTCGACGCCTGAGCATGACCTTTGCCTTCGGCGCGATCGAGCCTCGGAAGTAGCCAAACCTGGATACGGTCGACTCCGCGCGACCGAACGAACGGTCGGCAGACGCGGGTCGTGGCGCGGTCGGGTGCGAGCTTCCTGCGCGTCAGGCCGCGACGGGCGCGAACACCAGGTTCTCGGAGTGCGCGGTGCGGATCGCCCAGGAGACCGTCAACACGATCGCGCTGATGGTGATCGCGAGGCTCACGACGGTCTTCAACGCCACGAACGTCGTGGTGGGCAGCGTCATCAGCATCGTGAACGTCGTGCCCGCGGAGAGCAGGTGCACACCGGCCCACATGAGCGTGAGACCGCTGAACAGCCGCACGACCCCGGGCCGGGCGACGATCTCGGAGTCGAGGGGGCAGAAGTCGGAGGCCATGCGGGCGATCATCGGCTGGCCCCACCACAGCGAGCCGAAGAACACGAGCGAGAGCGCCACGGTGGTGGCAACCGGCTGCAGGAAGTACATGAAGGTGCCGCTCATCAGACCCACGACCGTGCGGATCGTGAGGCCCACCACTGCGAGTTGCAGCACGCCCGGGATCCGCTGGCCGCTCACGAAGCGCCGCAGCACCGAGCCGTAGGCCCACACGAGTGCCGCGAGCATGGCTTCGGCCGGGCCGACGGTCTGGAGATCAGCCCCTGCGCGACCAGCGGCAACA
>CAZLEC010000244.1:0-6621 GCA_964558245.1 uncultured Burkholderiales bacterium
TGTCGGCGAGGTTGAGGCGCTCGCTCGGGAGCGCGGCGTGGTGGAGCGCGAGATGGGCACAGGCGTCGCCGGCGAGGTCGGTGAACCGAAGCCCGGCGCCCCGAGGGAGGAGATGTGCCGCGTACCCGCCGGCGTCGAGCACTTCGTCCCACACGACGCTCTCGGCCGCGGTGCCCGCCGGGAGATCCCGGGCCCGGGAGGCAGGCAGCGTGGGCATGCCGAGCACTGTCGTGTCGGCCTGCGACCGCGCGTGGTCACGCGCGCCCACCGTGGTGGCGGTGGGTCCGGGAGTTTGGCCGGGGGGGCCGGATACCATGTGCCCATTATCTATCGATCGATCGAAAAGTCCAACTCGGGCTCGTACCCTCCGGTGACTCGTGGACCCGGGCGGCCGCGCGCGACCAACGCCGCGACACCGACTGACACGCGCGAGGTGATCCTCGACGTCGCCGGCGAGCTCTTTGCCAACCAGGGCTACGCCGCGACGGGTACGCGGGAGATCGCGGCGGTCGTGGGCCTCCGCCAGGCCTCCCTCTTCCACTACTTCGCCCGCAAGGAAGATCTGTTCGCCGAGCTGCTCGACCGCACGGTGTCGCCGGCGTTGGCGGCGACCGCGTGGTTGATGAACCACGGCGGGCCACCAGAGGTTCGGCTGTACGCGCTGGTACATCACGACGTCATGAATCTGTGCGGAACTCGTCACAATCTCGCCGCGCTCCAGCTGCTCCCCGAAGCACGCGACGAACGCTTCGCCGACTTCTGGGCGAAGCGCGCGCGGCTGCGCGGTCGCTATCGATCGCTGATCAAGGATGCGGCGCGAGCCGGCCGAGTGGTCGATCTCCCGGCCGAGATGGTGACGGATCTCGTGTTCGGTGCGGTCGAGGCGACGATGACATGGTCCGAGAGCTCACGTCGTGCGGCGCCCGAGCGCATCGCCGACGCGGTCGCGGCCGCCGCGGTGCGAGGTGTGCTCGTGAAGCCGCCGACGGCCCAGGCGTTGCGCGTCGCGGCGGCCCGGCTGCGCTGATCGACGCCGCGCTCGTCAGTTCCGCGGCTGGTCGCCGCGCAGCGTGACTCGTTGGATGACGCGGTGCTCGGTGAAGTCGCCGACCACGCTGTGCTGGGTGACCCGGTTGTCCCAGAAGCCGAGGTCGCCCGCGTGCCAGTGGTAGCGAACGGTGAACCGCGGCTTGGTCGAGTGGTCGTAGAGGAACCTCAGCAGGTTGTCACTCTCGGCCCTCGTGAGTCCCTTGATGTGCGAGGTGAACCCGGCGTTCACGAACAGGCTCTTGCGACCGGTCTCGGGATGGGTGCGGATCACGGGATGCGCCACCGGCTCGAGCTCTTGGTACTGCTTTCCTTCCCAGTCGCCGCCGTCGTCGAGCCGCTCCTTGCGGCGCGCGAGCGCCTTTCCGAACGACGGGCCGCCGTCGTGCACCGCGACGAGCGGGTCGAGGAACTCACGCATCACGTCGCTGAGCGCTTCGTACGCGGCGCGCTGGTCGGAGAACATGGTGTCGCCGCCGGCCGCGGGGATCACGAGCGCGTTGAGGATCGAGCCGAGCGGCGGGTGCTCGACGAAGGTCACGTCGGTGTGCCAGCCGAGGCCTTCGTACTTGTCGACGCGCTCCCGCGAGCCGCGTTGTTGCTTCGCCGCTTTCGTGTAGTCGATCTCGAACACCTCGGGGAACCCTTTGATCCCCGGGATCACCGGGTGCGCAGGGGTGAGCTCACCGAAGCTGCGGGCGAACGCGACGTGTTCGGCGGGCGCGAGGTGTTGGCCCGGGAAGAAGATCACCTTGTACTCGAGCAGCGCGGCGCGCACGGCGGCCACGACGTCGGCGCCGATGGCCTGCTTCAGATCGACACCGCGTATCTCGGCGCCGATCGTCCCGGAGAGCGGTGTGACGTCGAGATCGACGCCGGGAGAGGTGATCGTCATGCCAACTCCTTACTCCGATTGCGGGCGGGATGCGAGCGCCTCCGACAGTGCCGCGGCCTCCACGTCGAGCCGGCGCACGAGCCCGGGCACGATACGGCGCTCGGCCGTGCTCCCGACGAGCGGCACCCGCACGTGGAGGTCGCCGGAGATCCGCCGGCGCGAGCCGGCCCCGCGGTCGAGCTCGCCGATCGTGAGGCTCGCGGCGCCGTTGAGCCGGCCGGGATCGGCCTCTGCGGAGAACGTGAGCGATCCCGTGCCGGTCGCGACGTCGACGCGCAGCTCCTGCATCCACGAGAGTGCTCTGCCACTGAGGATCTTGCGCGCGATCGGATCCAGCTGCCCGATGTACTGGTACCGCAGGCGCAGCAGCCGGGTCGGTCCGTCGGTGGTGCTCGCGACGACCTCCGGCCGGCTCAGGTCGGGGAGATCGAGTTGGGCGTGGAACTCCGGGTCGCACAGGATGGCGAGCACGCTCGCGGGTGAGGCGGCGAAATCGTGCTCGGTCTCGAAGTGCATGACGCCAGTCTGACGGACGCACGGACCGCGCGCGTCACGCGTCGTCGTCCGGCGAGAGAAAGGTGTCGTGGATCTCGATCGCGCGCACCGCGTGCTGCGTCGCGTTCGCGGGCGCTCGGGCGCCGGGATCGGCCGGCCCCGCGAGGGAGTCGGCAGCTGCGCGCACGGCGTCGTGCAGACGGCGATCGGCTTCGGTGGGGAAGTCGAACCGCCAACGCGCGGCCCGCTTCGCGATCAGCGCCTTGTCGGTTTCGTCGAGCGCGACACCGGTCGCGGCGAACACCCGGCAGTCGTAGGTGCGGCACGTTCGCGGGCGGTGCTCGTAGATGGAGCACGTGTCGTCGACCAACATCGGACAGTGCCCGCGCTCGTCGTAGCCGAGGAGCACGTGGCCGCGCGGGAGGCGGGGCGCGGGGAACAGCAGCTCGGCCGGTATGTGCGCGAGGGTGTCGGTCTCATCGGGGCCGATGTGCACGAACTGCGACGCGGTGCAGCAGGCCGTGCACCCGGCGCACGGCACGTCGGCGTCGCGCTCGCCGCGCAGCGCGCCCTGGATCTCGGTCATCCACGACGAGAAGGCGCCGGCCGGGAGCGTGGGTTCGTCGCTCGGAGCGTCGGCGGGCATGCGTGCCATGATCGCGCCATGACCGACACGCCGTGGCCGGGTGATGCGTGCTCCTTGGTGGAGGCCTTCCGCGCCAAGGAGCGGTCGCCGGTCGAGGAGTTGGAGGCGACGCTCGCCGCGATCGCCGCGAGCGATCTCAACGCGTTCGCCCATCTCGACCGCGAACGAGCGCTCGAGGCTGCAGAGCGTGCCGACGTGACCGCGCCGTTCGGCGGCGTTCCGGTCGGCGTGAAGGAGCTCGAGCCGGTCGCGGGTTGGCCGGCGACCGAGGCGTCGCTCGTGTTCCGCGACCGCGTCGCGACGGCGAGCTCGCCGCTGGTGCAGCGACTGTTCGACGCGGGCGGTGTCGTACCCGTCGGGCTCACGACCGCGAGCGAGTTCGGCGGTCTCAACATCGGGATGACGAAGCTCCACGGCGTCACGCACAATCCGTGGCGCCACGGTCGTACCCCGGGCGGTTCGTCGGCAGGGAGCGCGTCGGCCGTCGCCGGCGGCCTCGTGACGCTCGCGACCGGGGGCGACGGCGGGGGGTCGATCCGGATCCCCGCCGGGTACACGGGGCTGTTCGGGATGAAGGGCACCTACGGTCGCATCCCGCGCGGGCCCGACGCATGGTTCCGTCCGGGCACGGTCGTGCTGGGATGTCTCGCGCGGTCGGTGCGCGACGCGGCGCGGTACTACGACGTGTGCGCCGGCTACGACCCCATCGATCCGTCGAGCCTGCCGCGGCGGGTCGGGTGGGAAGCCGACCTCGGCACGCGCGAGCTCACCGGCCGGCGCGTCGCGGTGGTGCCGAACCTCGGTGGAGTCACCGTCGAGCCCGCGGTGGAGGAGCGCGTACGCGCGGCCGCGGCCGACCTCATCGCCGCGAACGGCATGGTCGAGGTCGACCTGCGCATCGACTTGCCCAACCTCGCGGTGCAGTGGATGGTCGGCAATCTCTCGACGTTGCTCGCCGAGCTCGGGGATCGCTGGCCCGCGTGCGCGCCCGAGCTCACCGACGAGATCGCGATCGGGCTGTACCTCTCGCAGGCGTTGTACAACCTGCGCGCGGCCGCGGTGGCCGAGGAACTCCGCGTGCGCGCATACAAGGCGATGGCAGCGGCGTTCGAGCGAGTCGACTTCGTGATCGCCGCGACAAATCCGAGTGTGGCGTTCGCGGCCGACGCCGCGATGAGCAGCCCGAGCGACAGCTTCGTCGACTGGGCCAAGTCGAGCGCGCTCGCGCGGGTCGGCTTCCGGGCCGTGATGGGCGCGTTGCGGGGAGTCGCCGCCGCGTTCCCGAATGCGCCTTCGCAGCTCATGGACCGGATCACGGAGCAGTTTCCCGATCTCACCCAGATGGGCGGCCTCACGATGATCTCGAACCTCTACGGCAACCCGGCCGCGTCGATCCCGGCCGGGTCGGTCGACGGGTTGCCGGTCGGGATGCAGGTGCTCGCCCGCCACCACGCCGACGCGTTGCTCCTCGACGTCGCGTTGTCGGTGGAGCGCAACGCGCCCTGGCCACTCGTCGCCCCGCGCGCCGGCGCGACTACTCCGGCCAGCTGAACGACGCGCCGATGTGCTCGAGGCGGGCGCGGGTCGCGTCGTCGCACAGCGCACCGGCCACCCCCGCGTCGAACGCCGATCGCGCCGAGCACCCGAGTTGGGCTGCGGCTTCGTATTCGCGAGTGAGGTCGGTGTCGAACATTGCCGGGTCGTCGGTGCTGATCGAGCAGAGCACGCCGGCTGCGAGCATGAGCGGGAGGGGATGGTCGTCGAGCGCGACGGTCGTGCGTGTGCGCACGTTCGACACGGGGCACACGTCGCACACGATCCGCCGCGACGCGAGCTCGGCGAGGAGCTCGGGATCCTCGGCCGCGCGGACGCCGTGGCGCAAACGGTCGGCGCCGAGTGCATCGAGCGCGCCCCGGATCGACGCGACGCCCTCTGCCTCGCCCGCGTGGGGAACCGAGCCCAGGCCACCGTCCTTCGCGAGCCGGAACGCGGGCGCGAACGGCTCGGGCGGGAAGCCGCTCTCCTGCCCGCCGAGGCCGAGCCCGACGACACCGCGATCGCGGTACTTGATCGCGTAGCGCGCGGTTTCCATTGCGGCATCGAGGGGAAAGCCGCGTGGGATGTCGGGCGTGAGTCGCACCTCCACGCCGACGCGTTCCTTCGCCTCGACCGCGCCGTCGCAGAATCCGGAGAACACCTCGTCCCACGACGCCCCGCCGCTGATGCGCTCGGCGGGTGTGAAGATGCCCTCGAGGTAGACCGCGCCGTGCGCCGCCGCTTCTCGCGCGTACGACACGACGACCTGGCGGAAGTCGGCTTCGGTTCGGATCGCGTGCGTGGTCGTCATCCACAACTCGAGGAAGTGCGCGAAGTCACGGAATCGGTAGAGCTCCCGCAATCCGGCGACGTCGCCTGCGGGCAGGGTGACATGGTTGCGGGTCGCGATCTCGAGGAGCTCCTCGGGTCCGACCGTGCCTTCGAGGTGGACGTGTAGCTCGATCTTGGGTACGGGTGCGTTGCTCATTCGGGTCTCCCGGGCGCGTCGAAAGTCAGATGCCTTCGCCGCGAACCGGGGCCTTCAGGCCCTGCCCATCTGGTCAGCTCGTGACCCCGCGAAGCTAGCGCCGCTCGACACCGAGTTCCACGTAATTGCTCGCCACCGACGACTCGCGAGAGGGTGAATGCAGTGTCCGACTCTCCGCCCGACGGGCTGCGCCCGATGCTCGCGACCTTGGCCACCACGTTGCCGGTCGGCGACGACTGGGCCTACGAGATGAAGTGGGACGGCGTACGCGCGCTCGGCGTGATCGAGGACGCGAGTCTGCGACTCTCGAGCCGCAACGGCAACGACGTCTCCGTGGCGTACCCGGAGGTGGGCGCGCTCGCGGCCCAGCTCGGCCCCGCCGCCGCCGTGCTCGACGGCGAGATCGTGGCCGGCGACGACGAAGGCCGTGCGAGCTTCCAGCGGCTGCAGTCGCGGATGCACTTGCGCGATCCGTCGGCGATCGCGCGTGTCGCGCGTACGGCGCCGGTCGCGTACATGATCTTCGACATCCTCTGGTTCGACGGGAATCTCGTGACCGGAGCCGACTATCGCCAGCGACGCGCGCTCCTCCACGAGCTCGAGCTCCGTGGGCCGGCCTGGCAGACTCCGCCCGAGAGCGCCGACGGCGCGCAGGCCTACGCGATCAGTCGTGATCTCGGATTCGAAGGCGTTGTCGCCAAGCGCGTCGACTCGATCTACGAGCCCGGCCGGCGTTCGCCGGCGTGGCGCAAGGTCAAGCATCTCCTCCGGCAGGAGTTCGTCGTCGGCGGATGGGTGAGCGGCCAGGGAGCGCGCGCAGACCGGATCGGGGCGCTGCTCGTCGGCTATGCCGACGCGAACCGCGTGCTGCGCTACGCGGGCAAGGTCGGCACCGGCTTCACCGACGCGGAGCTCGAGCGCCTCGCCGGGCTCCTGGCGCCGATCGCGGCGCCGACCAATCCGTTCGCAGACCCCGGCGTGCCCCGTGACGCGCACTTCGTCGAGCCCGCGCTC
>CAZLEC010000245.1:0-6601 GCA_964558245.1 uncultured Burkholderiales bacterium
CGCGTGTAATTGGGACACGCGACGGCTAGGTGCATGAGTATCGGGCCGAGGTACTTGATGCGTTCGAGCAGGTCGCTCACACCGAACGTGGTCTACTCGTGTACGGCTGCCTCGAGGCCGTCGAGGATGAGACCGAGGCCGTAGTCGAACTCGTTGCCGTAGCTGTATCCCGGTTGGAGGACGCGTTCCGTGGTGAGTTCAAAGAGGTGCGGATAGTCGTCGGTGGACAGGTTCGGCAGGATCGCGTCGACCATCTCTCCCATATCGTCTTGGTCGTCGAACGGCAGGTTGACCTCTTGGAGCACAAAGCCGTAGATGTAGCTGTCGAGCAGCGAGAACGCGTGCGCTGCCATCTCGATAGAGAAGCCAGCGTTGCGGCAGTATCCGAGCACCGCGTCGTGGTGACGGAGCGTTGCGGGGCCGGGCGACGTTCGTGACTCCATAATGCTGATCGCCCACGGGTGGCGAGTGAGGGTCGCGCGTACCGAGTTGGCCCGCTGACGCATCGCCGTCTTCCAGTCGGTGTTGTCGGTTGGCAGGTCGATCTCGCCGAAGACCAGGTCGATCATGCCGTCGAGTAGGTCGTTCTTGTTCGCGACGTGGTTGTACAGCGACATGGCCTCGACGCCGAGTTCCTCGCCGAGCTTGCGCATGGTGAGCGACGCGATCCCGCTCTTGTCGGCGAACGCGACGCCGGCGCGCAACACCCGTTCACGGCTGAGCGGGATCCGGGCCTGCGTCGCGGGCTTGGTCTTCGGGGCCATCTCCGCTTCCTTCCGTTGCGGCCTTGACAACCTTACACCGTAAGTATACGTTACTTACAACGTAAGGTTGATGACGTCCCGGGAAGGGGACCCGAAATGACGATCCACACGCCGCAAACGCCGGTACCGAGCTTCTCGACTGAGGCGCGGCGGCCCGTCGGTCATGTGATTGATGAAGACCGTTCGATTCGCACGGCGATTCTCATTGCCGGTGTCGGGCTTCTGGTGATGTCGGCGCTTGCGGGGTTTGGGTATCGAGTCGCCATCGCGGGGCTCGTGACTCAAGGGGACGCCGCGCGGACCGCGAAGGACATCATGCGCTCCGAGGGTCTGTTCCGATTCGGCATCGTGAGCCTGTTCCTCGTGGTCGGGCTCGATGTCGTCGTCGCATGGGCGCTCCGTCACGTGTTCAGCTCCGTGGACAAAGGCATCTCGACGTTCGCCGCGTGGCTCCGGATCGCGTACGCAGCGGTCTTTGCGGTCGCGATCAGCCGGCTCGTCGGAGTACTCAGCCTGCTCAACAAGCACAGCGACCGCGCCGGCTTCAGCACGACTCACTTGCAGACCCTGGCGTTCCAGCGAATCACCACCTTCACGGACATTTGGGACGCGGGTCTCGTGCTGTTCGGCCTGCATCTGCTCGTCATCGCCTACCTGGCATACCGGTCGGGCAACGTCCCCAAGGTCCTCGCCGTCCTGGTCGCGATCGCTGGTCTCGGCTACCTGTTCGACAGCTTCGGTGCGCTCGTTTCCCGAGGCGCCTCGCCCGATGTCTCGTCGGTCACGTTTATTGGCGAGTTCCTGCTCGCACTCTGGCTCGTGTTTCGGGGACGCCGCATCACAGTGAGCGCGTCGGGCACCCACGGCCGCCCGATTGGAGCAGCACGATGACCGCTGACAACGTCGCGACGATGGTCCCAAGACTCGATGACCCGATCGCGCCGACCCTTGAGAACCCAGCACCGCAGCGATCGATGGAACCAACGCCCTGGCCTCCCAGCGACGATGGCCGTCCAACCATGCAGCAGCCTGGACCGACCACAACATCCACCAGGAAGACCGCAGTCCTGGTTGGACTGGCGTTCCTCACAGCCACCTTCGCCTTCGCCATCGGGAACGCGCTCATCCACTCGTACTTCTCGAGCGCGACCTCGCACGGCGCCCTTATCGCTGGTGTGTTCCTGCTAGGCGTTGACGGCGTGGCGGTCGTGGCGAATGGTCTGGCGATGCGTCGAGTGCTGACGCCACATGCACCGATTCGCTCCCAGGCCTATCTCGCCCTCCGGGCGGCGGAGTGCGCCACGGTCGTGGCGATCGGCGTGAACTTCCTGACAAGCCAAACGCGGTGGGACGCGTACGTGCTCCCCGTCTACGCCGTGTCCGGTGCGGCCGGGCTCGTCCTGTCCTCTGCCTTGCTGACATCGCGGATCGTGCCGCGGAACCTGTCCCTGCTGGGCGTCATCGGCTATCCGGTCTTCTTGGTGGGAAGCATTCTGGCCATGTTCAGCGCGATCGACGTGACCCACGGCGCTGGGACGCTGGCGTTGGTCCCAGGAGGACTCTTCGAGTTGATCCTCCCGATCTGGCTCTTCACCAAAGGGTTCACCTCCCGCCAGATCGAACCAAGATGACCAACCAAAGCGCACAACCGACCAAAACGGCCCAAGTAACGACCGAAGGGACGACGATGCAGCAATCGTGCAGGACGAGTACGGCGAGGCAGCAGATGTCCTGCGCGTCGCCGAAACCGACATGCCCGAAATCGGCGACGACGAGGTGTTGCTCGAGGTCCGAGCCGCCGGCGTCGACCGCGGCACGCGGCACATCATGTCTGGTCTGCCGTATCCCATCCGCATCGCGGGCTTCGGGCTTCGGGCTTCGCAAGCCGAAGTACCTCAACCCGGGACGCAGCGTCGCCGGAACCGTGCACGCAGTCGGTAACAACGTCACGACGCTGCGCGCCGGCGACGAGGTGTACGGCATCGGTGACGGCACGTTCGCCGATTACGCATGCGCTCGGGCGGACAAACCCGCGCCCAAGCCGCGGAACCTCACGTTCGAACAAGCCGCCGCGGCTCCCATTTCTGCACTCACCGCACTCCAGGCAGTGCGCGACCGCGGACAGGTGCAACCCGGGCAGAAGGTGTTGATCATCGGCGCGTCGGGCGGTGTCGGGACTTTCGCCGTTCAGATCGCTAAGGCGTTCGGGGCAGAAGTCACCGGAGCGAGCAGCACGACGAAAGTCGACCTGGTCAGGTCCATCGGCGCAGACCACGTGATCGACTACAGCCGCGCCGATTTCGCGAATGGCGAGCAGCGTTTCGACGTGATCGTCGACATCGGAGGCAACAGCTCGCTGACTCACCTCCGCCGTGCGCTCACCGCCAAGGGAACACTCGTCATCACCGGAGGCGAGACTGACGGCCGTTGGCTCGGCGGCAGCGACCGTCAACTCCGCGCGCTCGTGCTGTCCCCGTTCGTCAGCCAGAAGCTGGGCACGTTCGTCTGCTCGGAGAACAACGAGGACCTCCTCGTGCTCACCGCCCTCATCGAGTCCGGCAAGATCACACCAGTCATCGACAAGACCTACCCGCTGAGCGAAGTCCCCGCAGCCATCCGGTACCTCAAGGACGGGCACCCTCGAGGAGAAGTCGTCATCACGATTTAAGTCGTGGCCGGTGTGAGGCGAGCGGCGAGTGCCACCAGGTCCGGTTCGTCTGTGAGGGCGCGATGCGACGGACCCATGGCTCTGTGGCGCGCGACAGCGAGAAAGTGCTCGACGCTGTGCCGGTCGAGGTGAGCGATTGCGTGGGCTGCGGCGAGTGCGGAATCGGCGAGCAGCTGGGTTTCGGGATCCTCGATTGCCTCTGCGGCTCTGGCGGCATCTGCCGCGAAGGTGACTGCTGCGTCGGGTTGTTCTGCGCCGAGCGCCCACCAGGCCAGTGCCGCGAGCACACGGGCTTGGCCGGCGGGTAGGTGCGCGTCTCGGTAGCGGTCTGCTGCGGTGTCGAGCAATGCTTTCGCCCGCGCCAGGTCTCCGAGGCGTCGAGCGGCGGCCGCTTGGCCGACCATGGCGTCGGCCGAGAGCCATGGGTTGTAGCAGCAGTCGATCGCCTCTTGGTAGAGATGGTCGGCGGCGGCGTCGTCACCTTGTCGCGCTCGCACGGCGGCCAAAGCGACGAGGCAAAAGGGCAGATAGGGGTGCTGCGCGGTGGCCCGGCACCGTTCCAAGAGCGCTTCGTAGGCTGCTGATGCGCCGTCGAGATCACCCTTTGCGGCGGCGACTCCGGCGAGCGCGTTCAGCGCGTTGACCACCAGCAAGACTTCACCCGCGGCATCGAAGCGCTCGATACTCGAAAGGGCCGCCGCTTCGGCCTCGTCGAGACGTCCGGACGACGCCATGTTCCAGCTGACCAACATGTCGTGTGTCGCGAGTAGCCACCCGTGTTCATGAGGCCCGAGCTGCATCTGCGTCTCGACGATGTCGTGTCCACCGAGCAGCCGCGCGTGCTCGTGAGGGCCGAGCAGCATCTGTGCCTCGGCCAAGGCCGCGAGCGATCGGCTGAATTGTTGGGCGCGCACTAGTACCGATGCTCCGAGCAGAAGCGCCTCGGCCAGGCGAATGGGGTCGCCACTCGACCTCAAGACAGCGATTGCTTCTTCGCATTCGATGACGCCGACTGCCGGGCTGGACGACATGCCGATGCAGTAGCCGTGCCAGACGAGGGTGCTGGCCTGCAGCTCAGCGCGGCGTTTCCCAACGGCTCCGAGCGCGCTGGCGAGCCAGCGGGCTCCTTCCGCAAAGTCTGTGTTGATGAACCACAGCCAGGCCATGCCGGAGGCCATGGAAAGTGCGGCATCGATGCTCCCGGTGGTCAGGTGCCAATCGAGAGCGGTCTTGAGGTTGCCCAGTTCTTGGTTCAGACGTTCGCTCCACGCGGGCGCCGCGCCACCTCGGAGGCGTGTGTTGCTGCTCTCGGCGTACTGGCGGTAATAGGCGGCGTGCCTGGCGCGAACCGTGTCGGCCTCGGCGGAGTCGTCGAGGCGGTCGGCGCTGTATTGCGACAGCGTCTGCAGTTGGGTGAAGCGGGTCTCGCCGGAGGCCGGCGCGGTCACGAGGGACTTGTCGACCAGTCGACTCATGATGTCGAGGACATCGGTCTTCGGGATCTCGTCGTCGGCGCAGACCGCTTCGACAGCTTCGATCTCACAACCGCCGACGAATACCGAAAGTCGAGCGAACAGGCGCCTCTCGTCTTCGAACAGGAGGTCGTAGCTCCAGTCCACGACGGCACGCAGGGTTTGTTGGCGGGGCAGCGCGGTGCGGGCACCGCGGGTGAGTAGCGCGAACCGGTCGTCGAGCCGTTCGGCCAGGGTGGACAAGGAGAGGGCTCGGAGGCGGGCGGCGGCAAGCTCGATGGCGAGCGGCAGGCCGTCGAGCCGGCGGCAGATGCCGTCGATGATGCTTTCGGCTGGGCCGTCACCTTCGAAGCCGGGCTGTACCGCACGAGCACGATCGATGAAGAGCTCGGCGGCGACCGACAGTTCCAGCCCGGATACGGGAATCAGGATCTCGCCGGGAACGCCCAGCGGCTCTCGGCTGGTGGCGACCAGACGTAGGCCGGGCACCTTCCCAACGAGTGTGTGGGCGAGGGCAGCCGCCGCATCGATGACGTGTTCGCAGTTGTCGAGGACGACCACGAGCGAGCGGCCGGCGAGGTGGCGCGCGATGAAGTCAGCCGCCGACTCCGGGACCTCGCTATCGCCAAACGCAGGGCCGGACACTCCGAGCGCCGCGGCCGCGGCCGGTGCGACCCCTGCAGGATCAGTGACGTTGGCGAGCTCGATCAGCCAGGCTCCGCCTGCGTGCTGCCCGCGACGCCGGGCCACCGCCTCGACCGCCAGCCGCGTCTTACCCACCCCTCCTGGGCCGACAAGCGTGACCAATCGGCTCGAGCGAACGGCCGCTTCCAGCTGTTCCAGCTCGACGTCGCGACCGAGGAAGCTGCTCAACGGTTCGGGCAGGTTGCCTGGTACCTGCGCCATGGCCGCAGTCCGGAGCGGTCGGAGTTCGTCGGGAGTAAGCGACGAGTCCTGGGCAATGACGCGGGCCTCGAGCTCGCGCAATGCCGGGCCGGGGTCGATCCCGAGCTCTGTGACCAGGTGCTCGCGGACTTCGGTGTAGGCGCGCAATGCTTCGGCCTGGCGTCCAGATCGATAGAGCGCAAGCATGAGCAGCTCCCACAGGCGCTCGCGCACCGGGTGCGCTCGGCACAGCGCCTCGAGTTCGCCTACGAGCTCGCGGTGACGACCGAGCTCCAGGTCGGCTTCGACTCGGCATTCGGTGGCTACGAGCGCCAACTCGTTGAGATGGGCGCGCTCGGTGTCGGCGAAGCCGGCATACGCGAACTCCGACAGCGGTTCGCCGCGCCGTAACCGGAGGGCGTCACCCAGCACGGCAGACGCCAGAACTGCGTCGCCCTCGGCGCTCAGACGGCGCCCTTCGGCCACCAAATCCTCGAATTGGGCAGTGTCCAGGTCGCCGACGTTCACATCGAGCGCGTAGCCGGCTTCGGTCGTGACGATCGCGGAGGCGCCGAGGGTCCGGCGCAGCTGGACGATCTGGGCCTGCAGGGCGTTGGCCGGCTTGGCCGTCTGCACGTCGCCCCAGAGCTCGTCGATCAGCCGGTCGACGCTGACCGGACTCCCTCGGCTGAGCGCCAGAAGTGCCAGCAGCGCCCGTTGTTTGGTGCCCCGAACGGAGATCGCCTCGCCGTCTCTTGCGATCTCGAGCTCGCCGAAGAGCCTCACTTCCACGCCCCCACGCTACGACCGTG